>DATCEN010000228.1:0-4780 GCA_036510015.1 Aestuariivirga sp. | reverse complement strand
GGCTGGCCCCGCGGTGGACCAAGTAATCTCACATCTTCAACCCCTCATGCAGGCACAAGATATTATCATCGATGCCGGCAACGCCAATTTCCATGACACGATGCGCCGCGTTGAAGAGCTTAAAAACTCTCAACTCAATTTCATTGGCATGGGCGTTTCGGGTGGCGAAGAAGGTGCTAGGCACGGCCCCTCTATCATGGTGGGTGGCAAAGAATCGTCTTGGCACCGGGTTGAAAAAGTTCTTGTTGCCATATCTGCCAAATACAAAGGTGTTCCATGTGCTGCCTATATGGGCCCCAATGGCGCTGGCCATTTTGTGAAGACCATTCACAACGGCATTGAATACGGCGATATGCAGATGATCTCCGAAGTTTATGGATTAATGCGTGATGGCCTCGGCATGAAGGCCGCAGAGATTGCCAAAGTTTTTCACAACTGGAATAAGGGCAGACTGAATTCATACCTGATTGAGATCACCCAAAAGGTGCTCAGCGTGATTGATGCCAAAGCCAAGAAGCCGTTGGTTGATGTGATCGTTGACCGCGCTGGCCAAAAGGGTACTGGCAAATGGGCGGCCATTGAATCACAAACTTTAGGCGTCAACGCCTCAGCCATTGAAGCGGCCGTTGATGCACGCATTATTTCATCGATGAAAGATGAACGCGTGAAAGCTGAGAAAGCCTATAAAATTCCGCACAAAAAAATCAGCAAGGCATCGCGAGCAAAAATTTTGAAGCAACTTGAAGGCGCTCTTTATGCCGGAAAGATCGCCGCTTATGCACAAGGCTTCGCCGTGTTGGAAACCGCATCAAAACAATATGAATGGAATTTGCCGCTGGGCACTGTAGCAGCTATCTGGCGCGGCGGCTGCATCATTCGCTCGCAATTCCTGGGCGAGATTACCAAAGCGTACAGCAAAACAAATGCCGGAAATTTACTTATGGCGCCAGCCTTCATCAAGATGATGAAGAAAGATCACATGGCCCTGCGCGTCATTGTGGCCCTCAGTGCTGCATCCGGTGGGCCAGCACCGGCTCTATCCAACGCCTTATCTTATTTTGATGGTTACCGCCAAGCCCGTGGCTCGGCCAATCTTATTCAAGGCCAGCGCGATTTCTTCGGCGCGCATGGATTTGAGCGGGTGGACATGCAAGGCCCACAACATGGGCCTTGGGCCATGAATACTGGAAAGTAAATTATGGTTGAGCTTGAAAAATATGCGCGTGACATGAAGGGTTATGGCGGCAAACCGCCAAATCCGAAATGGCCAGGTGGCGCTTATGTGGCCGTGCAATTTGTTCTGAACTATGAAGAGGGTGGCGAGAATAACATCCTTCACGGTGATGCCGCATCTGAAGCTTTCCTGAGTGAGATTGTTGGTGCTGCACCTTGGGTTGGGCGGCGGCACTGGAACATGGAATCCATTTATGAATATGGGGCGAGAGCTGGTTTCTGGCGACTGCATGGCATGTTCACATCCCGCAAAATTCCGGTCACCATTTATGGTGTGGCCACAGCGCTGCAACGTTCGCCTGAGCAAGTAGCGGCCATGAAGAAAGCTAAATGGGAAATTGCGTCTCATGGCCTGAAATGGGTTGAACACAAAGACATGGCCGAAGACATGGAGCGCGCTTCCATCGTGAAAGCTATCCGCATTCACAAAGAGATAACAGGCGAGCGCCCGCTGGGTTGGTACACTGGCCGCTGTTCGATGAACACTACAAAATTGGTAATGGAAGAAGGTGGATTTCTTTATTCATCTGATGACTATGCCGATGATCTGCCTTATTTCCTGCCCAAATCTGACGGCAAAAAACATCTCATCATACCATACACGCTTGACACCAATGACATGCGCTTTGCCACACCTCAGGGCTTCAACACGGGTGAGCATTTTTACCAATACCTGAAAGACACATTCGATTGCCTCTATGAAGAGGGCAAAAAGGGCGCACCCAAGATGATGACGGTGGGTCTCCACTGCCGACTGGCGGGCCGCCCTGGGCGCGCCCTAGGCGTGGCCAAATTCATGGATTACATCGGCAAAAAGAAAAAGGTCTGGGTTCCGCGCCGAATTGATATTGCCAAACATTGGTGGAAAGAATTCGGTTAGTCCAACCGCTCACCATTAAGATCCTCAGATGTTTTGCGCGACGTGAAATTATAATCAACTCATTAAATCTTTGCTGTAAAACGCCGGATCAGTAGAACTACAAACTGCCTCCAACTGGAGCAGCATCATTGAAGATAAGGAGATTAATTTGGATGAACTTGTTTTTTGTTCGTCAGCTTTATGATTGCTTAGACGGCGTTGCCATCTGAACAGTTGACGACTGCTGTCGTGCCAAATTTCATGTGCCCAATAATCTCGTCATCTCTGCTACGATGGTATTGTCGCTATAGGGCTTAGAAAAAAACCTGGAACCAGCGGGCAATTCATTTTCATCTAGCATTCCTTTACCCGATACAACTATCAAGTGTACAGGTGGCCATCTATCCCGGATATAGTGTGCGAGCTTCAATCCATCTATGCTGCCGGGCATTTCAACGTCTGTGAATACCAAGCGAATGTCTGCTCGGGCTTCCAGGATAGCGATTGCTGCGTCGGCATTCTCAGCTCCAACGGCACCGAAACCTGCGGCTTCAACCAGCTCCATAGCGCTCAGCCGGATAAGCGGGTGATCTTCAACAACCAAGACAACTGCGCTATTCATCATTCTGTTTCCTGCAAACAGCAATTTGAACTTGGGTCGTTGATTGGATTCGATGTCAGCTCCAACTTCTGCAATTTCATCACACGATCCTTGCTACGGGAACGACGGCAAGCTGAGCATGTACAACTGAGATTGCTGTGCCAGGATTTGCGCTTGCGACTTTAATTTCAGAGTCCAAACTCTTTGCGAGTGCTTCAATGATATTGGTACCGAGGCCGGGCTTAACGCCGTCTGAGGGCGCAGGCATCCCCACTCCATTATCGCTTATACTCAATGTCCAGTTGGGGCCGTGGGATCGATAATCGACGACGATTTTCCCCGAACGATTTCCAGGGAACGCGTGTTTAAGGGCATTGATAACCAATTCGGTCACAATCAGCCCTAAGCTCACGGAAGTATTGCCATCGGTTACACTGGCATCAACTGACACCTCGATTGTGAGCAACTGGTGGTCGGGGATCATTGATGCCCCAAGGCTTTTGCAGAGCTGCGTGAAATAGGCTCGAAGTTCGACCTCACCGAGGCTTGATGAGGCAAGTTGCTGTTGAACCGCGGCAATTGACATCAAACGGCCATGCGCGTCATTGAGATGCCCACGGGTTTCGTCGGAGTTCACTCTGCGCGCGCTCTGCATCAGGATGCTTGCGATGATCTGGAGACTGTTGGCGACCCGGTGCTGGACCTCTTTCAATAGAATCGCCTTGTCGCGCAGGAGGTCGTCCTTGATCTTGTCATTGGCCCGGGCTTCGGTTACGTCCGCAAGTGCCAACAACACGCGTGTCTGTCCTTTGTCTTCATATTTAACCTTATGCGCATTTAGAACCAGACACCTTGGGGCCACTCCGTCTCGGTCGAGGCTAAACTCATAACCCTGAACCTCTGCTGCTCCGGAAGCCGTTGCTTCAAGCAGAGAATTCAATTGGGGAACATCCCATTCGCCATTCCCAAGTTCGGAGAGCCTTTTACCGGGCACACTTGCTGGATCGATTTGAAAGGCGTGGCAGAATGAGGCGCTCGCCGCTATTACAGCGAGTTGGCCATCCAGGAGAACAAGCGGTGCATCTGATGAAGCGATAACTGCGAGCATCAGGCTAAGCCCTGCAGCCTCTGGATGAAAATTGATTGGTGCGACCGTGGACAAACTTACTTTCCGGGGGTTTATTTGAAGCGAAAGCGGTCAACGAAAAGCCAACCAAAAGTACAAGACCATCGCGCACCACTACCACAACACTGTAGAACCCAAATGGTTCCATTTGCAATTAAATGTAAGATCGCCACAATTTCAGGCCGATGAACTATCTTGCCTAAACGAGGGCGAAATCGGGCCTGAATCCGGATATTTTGCTCTGCCGTCTAGGCTTCCTTGCCATCTTCTTTCTCCTTTCCAGCTCAATACTCTCATATCGTCTGGCTCAGAAAAGGCAGGTCACGTCAGTATTTCATACAGCGGTGGATTAAATGACTTAACTAGGAATAAATGGTGGAGCGAAGGGGGATCGAACCCCTGACCTCGGCATTGCGAACGCCGCGCTCTCCCAACTGAGCTACCGCCCCTTTTTAAGGGTGTCTTCGTATTAAATGCCATCATGCACACGGTCAAGACGACTGGCTTGTAACCATGCGCCTCAACGCTTAAATGAAACATCACAACGCGAAAGGCTTATGATGAACCCGGCAATTTGGCTGACCTACGAAGTTCTCAATATTTATTGGTATATAATCCTCGCCACGGTGGTGATCAGCTGGCTGGTGTCGTTTAACATTATCAACACCACCAACCCCTCGGTGCGCCAAATCAGCCATGCACTTTACGTGTTAACTGAACCGATCCTCGGCCCCATCCGCCGCATCTTGCCGGATTTGGGCGGGCTGGATTTCTCACCTGTCGTGGTTCTTCTCATCATCTCATTCCTGCAACAATCCTTGCTGCCCTATTTCTTCTTACAAATTGCGCGCTGATGCCCTTGCGCCAAATGCTCAACTCCCGGCATGCTAAAGCGGCCATTTGTAACTTTCTGGAAGGTTCAACAAATGAAAGTCTTGATGATTGTTTCCGCCATCGCAAG
>DATCEN010000227.1:0-2789 GCA_036510015.1 Aestuariivirga sp. | reverse complement strand
CTCGATTGACCTGTGACTTGGTCACAGACATGCCGAAAAAGTCCGCCCACAGCACCGCGAAAAACATGAATGATCCGCATTGCAGGGCTGCCTTAGAACCAGCGTTCTCGAACGTTGATTATATCGCCCGGATAAATCTGCGTCACCAGTGGCACTTGGGTTGTTGTTGTCCCGCGGATATCGCGCCTCGTTAGCAATACCGAAGATCTATCGGCGCGTGGGCCAAAGCCCGCAGCAACAGCGATGGCTTCTTGGACAGTTAAGCCGGGTTGATAGGCATATGAGCCAGCAGTGGTCACTTCACCCATAATATAGAAAGGGCGGAGCGAAACAGTTTGCACTGAAACTTTTGGATCGCGCAAATAACCATTACGCAGCCGCGTTGTAATTAAGTCTTCAATTTGAGGTGTGGCCATTCCGGCAACGGTAATTGTTTGAACATAGGGCAGTGAGATGGCCCCATTGGCATCAACCGGAAATTCACCTGTCAAATCAGGTTCACCGGCAACGCGTATGGTCAATTTGTCGCCAGAGCCAACGCGGTAACCCTGGGCATATTCATATGCTGCGCGTTCACCGCGAGCGCTGAATGGAGAAACTGGTCCGCCACGATTGGCGGTGGGCAATAGACCCGCGGTGCTGATGGTGCCGGGCCCTTCCGATAGGCGGCCATCAAGATTGATACCAACGCCGCCAGCAGATGCAGTTGTGACACGATCTTCTATGCAGCCCGAAAGAGCGACTGCGACAAACAGCAGACATCCTGAAATTAAACGCATTTAACAACTCTCAACAAACAACTTGCCAATCGTCCTAAACAAACATGGTGAATAATATCTTAAGTAAGCCTTGGGTCGCTCGTTAAGGGAATGGTTACCATAAATGCGTGATATGCCCTTTAACTATTAAGGTAGAGTCATGTCGCTCAGCAATGAAACCAATGAAGGACTGAGTATTTTAGATATTTTGCGCGGGCTGATGCGTCGCAAAATGTCGATTATGGTTCCGGCTATTTTAGGTTTTGTATTGGGCTGCGCGTTCCTTGCTGTAAACAAGCCGCGCTATCTTGCTGAAGCGCAAGTGATAATAGAAAATCAGGCAACGCCTTTCGACAAGACTGTCGGCCCGCAAGATGGCTCCAGCGCTTGGCAGGTGAGCGACCATATGGTTTCCAGTCAGGTTTCTGCAATGCGCTCAGATGATATTGCATCGCGTGTTGTGGATCAGCTCAGCCTGGATAAAAATCCACTCTACAACGCCAATCTTGCTAGTCGTGGAATCGTAAGCCGCCTTGCAATCTTGTTGGGCTTTAAAGATGATCCATCACTTTACACAGCCAAGGCGTTGGCCGCTAAAACTTTGGATTCCAACGTCACGATTTACCCCATACCTGAGTCAAATGTGATTGGTGTAAAATCAACAGCGGCTGAACCAAACATTGCCGCTGCCGCCGCCAACGCCTTTGTCGAAACCTATGTTCTGACCACTCGCGAGGCAGGTGTTAACGATACAGACCGCGCGCGCGACTGGTTGGCCAAGCAGATCGACGACTTGCGCGCCAAGGTGAGTGAATCGGATCAGGCGGTTGAACGCTATCGTTCCGATGCAGGTTTAATCCGAGGCACCTCAGCTACCTTAAGTACGCAACAAATCTCTGAACTCAACAGCCAGATTGGCGCTGCTGAAAATGCCCGCATTGAAGCGCAGTCAAAAGTTGATGCGATCCAGGGCATGATGAAAGCCAAGGGAAACGTGAATTCTTCAAGTGATGTTTTGGCCTCACCATCTTTGCAGCGTCTGAAGGATGAGCAAATCGCTGCCGCGCGCGACATCACCCAAGCTTCGGCCATTTATCTTCCTGACCATCCTAAAATGATTGCCGCCCAGCGCCACCTTGATGCGATAAACAACCAGATTAAAGTTGAAGCGCAGCGTGTGGTAGAAAGTTTGCAATCTCAGGCGCAAGTTGCAAATGAGCATGCCAAGGCATTGCATGCCCAATTGGATAAACTTAAATCTGATCAGACCCAGAACAATTTTTCGGATGTGCGTTTGCAGGCATTACAGCGCGACGCCGCTGCCAACCGCACACTGCTGCAATCTATGCTGAACCGATATGCAGATGCCAATGCGAGACAAGATGCCAGTTTGCAGCCAGGTTTTGCGCGCATCATTCAAAAGGCGGTAGCACCTGCTGCTCCATATTTCCCCAAGAGTGGCCCAACTCTGATGCTCTCAAGTCTTGCGGGCCTGCTTCTGGGTTTGGGGCTTGCCTTTGTGTTTGAAATCTTATCACAGCCAGCAATGGCTTCAGCAGCGCCGGTGCAACGTGATGGACCCAAGGCGCGCGCGACCCAGCCTCCCGTCACGCCGAGTGTTTCAGGGACTGCGCCTGCCACGTCCGCAGCTGCAAAATCGCGTTTAGATATGAATGCATTTTTGGCTTCCAGCCCCAGGCCGTGGTCATCTGCTAAAACCTTCGCGCCCCAAGCGCCGCTTATACCGCCAGACACGTTCGGCACCATGCCCGCGGCCGCCACTGAGGTTCAAGCGTCTGCGATGCTAGATGTTGCGGCATTTGGTTCGCCTTCCACTCTCACCCATCAAAGTGCAAAGCTGGCGGAATGTTTTGAACGTTTCGCCCAAGAGCATGCGATGAAAACGTTTGTCTTTGCCACGATTGGTAGCCACGCGCCAAACGCAGCGATGATTGCACTGGCCACGGCGCGCGCCATTGTGGCCAAGGGCAAGCGCGTAATGCTGGTGGATTTAAGTCCGAGGCCCATGTC
>DATCEN010000226.1:0-3981 GCA_036510015.1 Aestuariivirga sp. | reverse complement strand
GCCAATGTTCATCCTTCATCATACCAGCGGCACTCCTGGCTCATCTTTTGCGACACGCAAAACGATAGAGGTTTTTACACTCTCCACATTGGGGGCTTTGGCCAGAGCGCCCAGCACGAAACTTTGGATGGATTGCAAATCGCGCCCGACGCATTTGAGAATGTAGTCGGCATTGCCAGACACACCATAACATTCGCGCACGATGGGCCAACCCGCCACGCGGCGTTCAAAATCCCGCATCTGGTCTTCGGCTTGGCTCTTAAGGCCGACGAGAGCGATAACCTCGGTGCCATATCCCAGCTTTTCACCCGCCAATCTGGCGCGGTAACCACTGATAAAGCCCGCTTCTTCAAGGGCCTGTACACGCCTCAAAGTGGGCGGCGGTGAAAGACCAACGCGGCCCGCCAGTTCAACATTGGAAATGCGGCCTTCGCGCTGTAATTCCTTGAGAATTTTCCAGTCAATTGTATCGGGTTTGCCGCTGCGATCCATAGCCGTGCATACGCAATTTTATTGCGCGGTGGAAGGGGCGAAGTTGAAGCTAAAATGCTTCAGCTTTTTCATAGATCTTTTTCAGATCACCGATCCTGATACGAAACTTTGTGCCGTGATCACGCAGCGCCTGTGTATCCGTCGCACGAAAGTCGAAATCAATCGCCACTATGCCATCGACAATCGCTTGAACAAAAGCTGTGGTGCGCGGGTGTTGTAGCAACTGCGCATTTTCAAAAACCACCGTGCCCTTTGCTTTACGCACCTTGCCATGAACCACAATCAATCTACGCAGCTTGTAAGCAAAGGCATTGACTATTGTGTCATGCGTCCAAAATGGTGAAACCGTATCGGGCTTTCCAAGATCAACAATACCCTTTTGATCCTCAGAGCGCACGACTAAACCACGCTCTGTTTTACCCCAAACAGTATGACGAAAACTCAACCGTCCACTCTTGCCAATCCAGCCGCAAGAATTTAGCAAGCTGCGCATCACACCATCAGGTTCAGGCGTTTTGTGAAACAACGTCAGTGGCGAAGAGCCACTATGGAATTTCACTTCCCAGCGGCCAGAGTCCGGGCCGTCTTTGTTGGTTGGATCAAAACCCAGAAGTTTTTCAAGAATAAAACCGCCCGTCCCGGTTCCACGATAACCACCAAAGTCATCAATTTTAAATTCGCCAACTTGGAGTAGATTTTTCAGCCGCTCAAATAAATCCCTGTCAGTGACATAGTTCACTTGACCGCGGCCCGCAGCCGTTCCTTGGCCATCTCACAATAGGCTTTGGATTTCTCAAACCCGATCCATTCAATGCCAAGTTGTTCTGCCGCAATAGCGGTCGTGCCACTGCCCATAAATGGATCAAGCACCGGGCCCGCTCCCACGGCCTGAATACAGCGGCTGGCCAATTCGACTGGGAATGGTGCAGGATGTTCGTTATTACGCTCTTGCGGAATGCTCCACACATCACCCATCGCATTCATCTTTGGGGCCAGTTTAAAATCAGGCTTGGCTATGAGATAAATTACCTCATAAGTCGGCAAGAAATAGCCGGGATTGAAATTAATCCCGCCGCTGCGTTGCCAAATAATGATTTGCCGAACCGGAAAGCCTGCAACAATGTCGCTGCGATCTTGCAGTTTGCCATCTTGCACGCGCCATTTATGATTATAAAAAATCGCACCATCTTCGCGCAAAACCCGCATCATGCCATCAAGACATTTGCGCTGCCACGCCACATATTCATTATGCGGCATCATATCTTCATGGTCTTCATAGCCGTTTATCAGAGCAGCGTTAGACCACTTGCCGCCACGGCCATCTTTCATGCCATTACCAGTGCTGTTCTTTAAATTATAGGGAGGTGATGTCACCACCATGCGGATTGATGAGGCACCCAGTTTAGCCATACCCGCAATACAATCAGACTGGAGAATGCGTCCCTTAAGTTTAGGGGCAAGCCCGGCTTTAGTCTTCGCCTCACTAAGCGAAACTTCGAAGGCTTCCGCGCGCTTTAGCGCTGTGGCAGACAGACTCGACATGATATTTCTCCCGTCTCTTGCCTAGCAACAGAACATAACGGATACAAGCGTTGATTAGGCCCTGAGCGAGATTTGCACCACACAATTCCCGTGCTAGGGGAAAGCTGGAGTTCAATTTTGTCAACCACCCCCCTGCTCGACCTTATCCAATCGCCTGCTGATCTGCGCCAAATTCCCGATGCGGATTTGCCCCAGCTGGCGGCTGAATTGCGCGCTGACATGATTGACCAAGTTTCCAAAACCGGTGGCCACTTGGGCGCAGGCTTAGGCGTGGTGGAATTGACCATTGCCATCCATAAAGTTTTCAACACACCAGATGATCGGCTGATTTGGGATGTGGGCCACCAAGCCTATCCGCACAAATTGTTGACAGGCAGGCGTGAACGTTTTGGCACTTTGCGCCAAGAAGGCGGCCTTTCAGGTTTCACGCGCCGTGCCGAAAGTGAATATGATGCCTTTGGTGCGGCTCACTCATCCACTTCTATTTCGGCTGGCCTTGGCATGGCCGTGGCGCGCGATTTGAAAGGTGAAAAACACAATGTCATTACCGTAATCGGCGATGGCGCGATGTCTGCCGGCATGGCCTTTGAGGCGCTGAACAATGCAGGTGCCTTAGGCTCGCGCATGATCGCAATCCTGAATGATAATGATATGTCGATTGCGCCGCCATCTGGTGCGATGAGCACTTATCTCGCCAAGCTGGCCACTGGCAAAACCTATTATAGCGCCAGAAGCCTGGGCAAAAAACTCGCGGCCTCATTAGGTCGCAAAGCAGAAGCTGCAATCAAAAGTGCTGTCGGTCATGCCCGCGGGTTTGTAACGGGCGGCACCATGTTTGAAGAACTAGGCTTTTATCACATTGGCCCGATTGATGGCCACGATCTTCCAACTCTGCTTGCGGTGTTACGCAACGTACGTGACAATGCCACAGGGCCGGTGTTGATCCACGTCGTGACACGCAAAGGCAAAGGCTATCCGCCAGCTGAAGCCGCCAACGACAAATATCACGGTGTCAACAAGTTCAACGTCATCACCGGTGAACAATCAAAGCCCACATCCAACGCGCCATCTTACACAAAGGTTTTCGGCCAGGCATTGGTTCAAGAAGCCGGGCTGGATGAGCGCATTGTGGCCATCACCGCCGCCATGCCATCAGGCACCGGGCTTGATCTGTTCGCTGAGACTTTCCCTAAGCGCATCTTCGATGTCGGCATTGCCGAACAACATGCGGTAACCTTTGCGGCGGGCCTCGCCACGCAGGGGATGAAGCCCTTTGCTGCGATTTATTCCACCTTCCTGCAACGTGCCTATGATCAGGTGGTGCATGATGTGGCCATTCAAAAACTGCCCGTGCGTTTCCCCATAGACCGAGCCGGCTTTGTGGGTGCCGATGGCCCCACTCATTGCGGCGCATTTGATGTGGGTTATCTGGCCAACCTCCCAGGCTTTGTGGTGATGGCCGCAAGCGATGAGGCCGAGCTGAAGCACATGGTGCGCACCGCCGCTGATTATGATGAAGGCCCAATTTCGTTTCGCTATCCACGTGGTGACGGTGTTGGCGTTGAGATGCCAGAGCGTGGGCAGTTCCTCGAAATCGGCAAGGGTCGTGTGGTCAAGCAAGGCAGCCGCATTGCGCTCCTTTCATTTGGCACCAGGTTGCAAGAGGCCTTGGGTGCTGCTGACGAATTAGACGCCAAGGGCTTTTCCACCACGGTGGCGGATGCCCGCTTTGCCAAGCCATTGGATATGGACCTGATCAAACAACTGGCCAGCAACCATGAAATGCTGATCACATTGGAGGAAGGAGCCACTGGCGGTTTTGGCGCTCAGGTGCTGCACGCCTTGGCCAAATTAGGCTTGCTTGACCGTGGCCTCAAAATCCGGACGCTTACACTGCCTGATGAATTCACCGAACAGGCCAAGCCTGAGGTTATGTATGCCAAGGCG
>DATCEN010000225.1:0-3705 GCA_036510015.1 Aestuariivirga sp. | reverse complement strand
AATGCTGCCAGCCAACCCATGCTCTTCAGAAGTTTCCGGCGCGACACATCCATAGCCATTAAATTCGAATCCAATCTTATCAATTGCCGTTGCAACCTAATTACGTCGGTTCTGTGAAAGCCATTCTTGCTGTTCTGGCGGATGCGGACTATCTTGCCCGCTCAACCCATGGCCGATACTTATTCGTGCTATGGTTTATGATATCTTAATTTAGAGGTTCGCTGTGAAGTTTCAAGGTTCTATCCCTGCGTTAATTACCCCCATCAAGAACGGCTCATTCGACGAAACCGCCTTTCGCAAATTCGTCGGCTGGCAGTTGAAAGAGGGTACACACGGCCTTGTGCCAGTTGGCACAACTGGAGAAAGCCCAACGCTGACGCCTGATGAACATAAGGCGGTGGTGCGCATCTGTGTGGAAGTAGCCAAGGGCAAAGGCTTTGTCATTGCGGGCGCTGGCTCTAACAACACGGCTGAAGCGATTGAATATACTCATCATGCCAAAGAGGCCGGTGCTGATGCAGCCCTTGTGGTGGTGCCTTATTACAACAAGCCAACCCAAGAAGGCATTTATGCCCACTATGCGGCGATCGCCAAGTCCGTTGATATTCCGATTTTTGTTTACAATGTGCCGGGCCGCACGGTGACCAGCATATCGGTTGAAACCATGGCGCGCCTTGCGCATGATTTTAAAAACATTGTGGGCATTAAGGATGCAACGTCTGATCTCAGCAGGCCTTCGCGCCAACGTCTGCTCTCGGGTACTGGTTTCATCCAGCTCTCAGGGGAGGATGCCTCGTCCTTGGGCTTTAACGCTCATGGTGGCGTGGGGGCCATTTCAGTTACTGCTAATGCGGCACCTAAGCTTTGTGCGCAATTGCAGGAAGCAACTTTGCGTGGTGATTTTACCGCTGCATTGAAATTACAAGACCGGTTGATGCCACTGCATCATGCGATGTTCCTTGAACCAAGCCCAGGTCCAGTGAAATATGCTGTCAGCTTGCTGGGCCTGTGTGAGCCTGATGTGCGCTTACCAATTCTGCAAGTTACAGAGCCCACAAAAATTGCCGTTAAAGCTGCGATGGTTCACGCAGGGCTTCTCAACTGACATGTCCAAAAAAGCCGGCGGAGCCAAGGCTGCGCGTAAGCAAGTGGGTATCAAGGTTGTAGCGGATAACCGCCGCGCCCGTTTTGATTATGAGCTGTTGCAAAAATTTGAAGCGGGCATAGAGCTTATGGGTAGCGAAGTGAAATCCTTGCGCGTCGGCCAGATCAATCTGGCTGAGGCCTATGCCGCCATGAAAGGCGAAGAACTTTTTCTGCTCAATTCCAATGTGCCAGAATATCGTGAAGCTAACCGTTTCAATCATGAACCAAAACGGCCGCGCAAACTCTTGCTTCACGCTAAAGAAATTAAACGTTTGTCAGTTGGTGTTTTGCGTGAGGGCCTCACCATTGTGCCGATTAAAATGTTCTTCAATCCGCGCGGTCGTGTGAAAGTTGATATCGCCTTAGCCAAGGGCAAAACCAAGGGTGACAAACGAGAAACGACAAAAGAGCGCGATTGGAACCGTGAGAAGAGCAGGGTGCTGCGCGAAAATTCATGATCCTTGTTGCGCTCGGCAGCAATTTAGATGGGCCCTGGGGCTCACCTCGCCAAGCCGTGATGCGGGCCTTGGCGGAGTTGAACCAATTTCCTTTGAGGCTGAAAAAAGGCTCAGGCCTCATCATCACTAAACCCTATGGTGTCGTGAACCAGCCCGATTTCGTCAATGCCGTGGCATTAATTGAAACAGCTTTGTCGCCAGAAGCCTTAATGGCCAAACTGCACGCCATCGAACGCGCTGCCGGCCGCCGCCGCAGAAAACGCTGGGGCCCGCGCTGCCTTGATCTTGATCTCTTGGATTATCATGGACTTAGACGCAGTGGTGCAAGAAACACATTAAAGCCGCTGCGCCTGCCACATCCCGGCATTGCAGAGCGACGATTTGTATTGGCTCCGCTGCTTGAGGTGGCTCCCTCTTGGCATCACCCCATCACACATCTGACTGCAAACGACATGCTGAAGAAACTGCGTTAGCCTCTCGTTAAAAATCTTGTGCAATGCAGATGTAATGAAGTTGTTGGCGTTGAAATTTGAGTTACCCGCGTTTGTTTTAGCGTTCATTCTCGGCGGCTTTTCGCAAGCCGTGCAGGCCCAGCCCTTTTCCATTTCAGGTGCTATGAAAGTGGGAGGCGATGATCCAACCCCAACAATCGCCGCTGACGATGATGTGACACCACAAATCACGCGCCATGAAATCAGCTTCGATTCAACTTTGCCAGTGGGTTCAATTTTAGTGAAAACCAAACTGCGCAAACTTTATTTCATTGAGTCCGGTGGCATGGCCATTGAATATGCGGTTTCAGTGGGGCGTGGGGGCTTTTCCTGGGCGGGCAGCAATACCATTACACGAAAAGCTGAATGGCCCATATGGCGTGCGCCGCCGGAGATGATTGAGCGGGAGGCCGAACACGGCCATCTCATTCCCAGTTTTGTCAAAGGTGGCCCGGGCAATCCACTAGGCGCGCGCGCCCTCTACATTGGCACCACCGACTACCGCATTCACGGCACTGACCAACCTTGGAGCATTGGCCATGCCACTTCATCAGGCTGCATCCGCATGATGAATGATGATGTGATTGAACTTTATGGGTTAGCGCCAATTGGCACGCCCGTTGTAGTAGAGTGAAAAGTATTTATTTCACCCAATCCGTTCATCATAAACCTAAACTTAACCCATTCAGGCGAAATTGACTAAATGTTCCGACGATGATTGTCGCAGTCAACGTCAAGCATGTGAGTTTAGTTTGTGAGTGTGGAGTTTGCGTATGCGTAAAATTGCCCAAGGCGCCTTTGGTGGTGCTATATCGGTGAAACTTGTAGTGGCCAGTGTGGCTGCAATATTGTTGGTCGGCTGCTCCGATAACGTAGACCGCTTCGCCAACAACTATTCAAACCCCTCAGATGTTGATCCGGTTTACACAGCCTCGCTGATGAAGCCAAAGCATCGTGTTGTAGACGATTCCTATCAGGCCTCAGATGTGGCTGACAATGGCGGTGACGCCATAGTGCAAAGCCCGATTGCCAATGCACAGGTCGCCAAGCCGGCTGCCCCAGATTATACGGCGTCATATGCCAAGACTTACAATCAAGCCCCTGTGGCTGCTGCGGCGCCAGCCTATGCGAAACCGAAATATGCTTATAACGCGCCAACAAGTGCAGCGCCGGTCTATAAATCGCCAGTGATTGATACAGGTGCGCAAGCTGCTGACAGCGAAAATGCGCCTACCATAAAGCCATTCAAAAAGAAGAAGGGGCCTACGATCACTGTTGCTGATGGCATGAGCCTTTATGACATTGCTAAGGCCAACAAAATCACCGTCAAGCAATTGGTCGATGCCAATAACTTGCAGCCTCCTTACACTGTTGCTCCTGGAACGGAATTGACCGTGCCCGGCACAATGAACCCTGTTTTGCCCCGCGTTGCTATGGCCAAACCAATTGCTCCGCTTGCTGAAGATACAGCCCAGGCCGATGCACCAGCCGCAACCGCCAATGAATATGTTGTTGCTAAGGGCGACACACTTTTCTCACTGGGCCGCAAATACAAGGTTTCGGCTTTCGCGATTGCCGATGCTAATGGCCTGCCTCATGACAAGAGCCTG
>DATCEN010000224.1:0-3012 GCA_036510015.1 Aestuariivirga sp. | reverse complement strand
TTGCCTCAGCCAAGGCCTCGCCTTTAACGCCCGCCGGGCTTTATGTGCGTGGGAATGAAACCCGCGCAGTGAATTTACATATCGCGCCACTTGATCTGGCGCCACTTCCGCAAGGCGTGACAGTCGCACCTCTTAAGCCAGCCGATACAAGGGCTTATGCGCCATTACTTTTTCTTCTAGCGACACTCCTGTTCATTGCTGATGGCATAGCCGCCTTGTTTATGGGCGGCCATTTGGCGCGTAAAGCAACCCCCATTCTCATTGCACTGGCGTTGCTGCTGCCCCACCCTAAACCCGCATTCGCGGCAGATGAAGCCCAAGCGGCACTGATGACGCATTTGGCCTTTGTCAAAACCGGTGATGCCGACATTGACGCTGCCACCGAAGCGGGCCTCAAATCGTTGGGGCAAGTCGTTATGGACCGCAGTTCCGCTGTGCTGGGTGATCCCATTGCGGTAAACGTTGAAAGCGACGAGTTGGTGTTTTATCCACTGATTTATTGGCCCGTCACCGCTGAAGCAGAAAGCCTAAGCCCCAAAGCCCGCAACAATGTTGCCGAATATATGAAAAACGGCGGGACAGTATTCTTTGATCTGCGTGATCAGACCGCACAATTGGGTGACGATCAAGCAAGCCAGGCTTTAAGGCGCATTCTTGCCAATATTGATGTCCCCCCCTTAGTGCCAGTGCCGGATGGCCATGCGCTGACGAAAAGT
The DNA here is from genome assembly GCA_036510015.1 of Aestuariivirga sp. GTDB lineage: Bacteria > Pseudomonadota > Alphaproteobacteria > Rhizobiales > Aestuariivirgaceae > Aestuariivirga. Next base: position 2,296 of record DATCEN010000224.1, on the reverse strand, counting down.
TTTTACCTGCTCAAAGATTTTCCGGGCCGCTATGAAGGTGCTCCCCTGTGGGTGGAAAGCTCTGATGATCCGGCGGCATCGGGCTTTGATAATGTTTCCGGCCTCATCATCGGGGCTAATGATTATGCCGCAGCTTGGGCAACAAATGACGCGGGCCAACCGCTTTATGCCATGGTGCCGGGCAGCTCGCGCCAACGCGAAATGGCGATGCGTGTGGGCATTAATGTGGTAATGTATGTGCTGACCGGAAATTACAAAACCGATCAAGTGCACATTCCCCAAATTCTGGAAAGATTGGGCAATCCATGAATTTGAGCTTTTCGCCAACCTTGCCTTTGCCAGCGCTGATTGCACTTGGCTTGGGCATTGTTGTGCTTATGGCTGCCCTCTTTTGGTTCCGTTTGCGTGGTCGGTATTTGCGCGGGGCTGCGGGCGTTTTGTTACTTGCTGCCCTGTTCAACCCGATCATCAATCAGGATGAAACCCAGAAGTTGACCGACATTGCTGTCATCGTGGTTGATCACACCGATAGCCAGAAAATCACCCACCGCATTGAACAGACTGACAAGGCGGTGGAAAGCTTGCGTAAAGAAATCGAACTGCAGGGCAACACTGAGGTGCGCATTGCCACCGTTGCTTCAAGTATCGATGACACCACTGGCGGCACCAAGGCATTCGCCGCCCTTGCTCACGCGATGTCCGATATTCCGCCAAGCCGTTTTGCTGGTGCAATTATGGTGACAGACGGCCAAGTTCATGATGTGCCAAATGCCGCCGCTTTAAAAAACCTGCAAGGCCCGATCCATGCGCTGATCACCGGCAGCAAAAAAGATAGCGATCGCAGATTGGTGATCGACCATGCGCCCGAATATATTTTGGTGGGCGATGAGGCCACCATCAATTTCCATGTCGAAGATCAAGGCGGCAATGGTGCGGATGTTCCAGTGTCAGTTTCATTGCCGGGTGAAGATCCGCAGAAATTGGTCGTGAAGCCAGGTGCCGCTGGCGAAATTAAAATCCCCATCACCCATGCCGGCCAGAATTTCATATCACTTTCAGCTGAAGTGCGCCCCGGCGAATTGTCCGCCGCAAATAATACCGATCTCGCCATTGTGAATGGCATAAGAGACCGCCTGCGCGTGTTGCTGGTTTCTGGTCAGCCCAACGCGGGTGAACGCACTTGGCGCAATCTGCTCAAGGCCGACACCTCGGTTGATCTGGTCCATTTTACCATTTTGCGCCCTGCGGAAAAACAAGATGCAACCCCGCTCAATGAACTTTCACTGATTGCCTTTCCTACTAAGGAGCTCTTTGAGGATAAGCTGACCAAATTCGATCTGGTCATTTTTGATCGCTATACCCGCGAAAGCGTTCTGCCAGATGCTTATCTCGGTAATGTTGCTGACTATGTGCGAGACGGCGGTGCTTTGCTCATTGCTTCGGGCCCAGATTTTGCCGATGCTGACGGCCTTGCTTCGACTCCGCTGGAAGATGTTTTAGCAGCCGAACCCACAGGCCAAGTCATTGAAACGCCATTCAAACCAAAGCTCAGCGAGATTGGCGAAAAACATCCCATAACGCAAAACTTGAAAGGTGCAAGCCGCACTGATCCCAAATGGGGGCAATGGTTCCGCCTGATTGATGCAACCCCCATCACCTCCGATGGTGACACGCAAGTATTGCTGGAAGGGCCTGATGCCAAGCCATTGCTGGTCACGCGCCGCGTGGGCAAAGGTCGCGTGGCACAACTGCTGTCGGATCAAGGTTGGTTGTGGGCGCGCGGCTACGATGGCGGCGGCCCCGAAGCCGACCTGCTGAAGCGCATTGCACATTGGACGATGAAACAGCCTGAATTGGAAGAAGAGCGCATTGCTGCACACGGGCAAGGCGCAGACATTATCGTCGATCGCTACGGCCTTAAACCTAACTATGAAAGTGCCACATCACGCAGCCCTTCTGGCAAAGAAAGCCAAGTGCCGCTGAAAGAAATTGGCCCAGGCCATTTCCAAGGCCGCTTCACACCTGATGAGGCGGGTACTTATGCGCTGCTCGATGGCCCGCTGCAGGCCGTGGCTGTGGCAGGCAATGGCGATGCTAAGGAAGTAAATGATCTTCTGGCCACCACCAAAATGCTAGAGCCTTCCACCACAGCCACTGGCGGCGGGACGTTCTGGCTGGAGGACGGCATGCCTCGGTTGACCACGCAAGGCCCATCACAAAGCTATGCCGGTGCAGGCTATATGGCGCTGCGCGCCAATGGCCAAACCAAAACCTTGGCGGTTAGGGAGCTTGACCT
>DATCEN010000223.1:0-5123 GCA_036510015.1 Aestuariivirga sp. | reverse complement strand
GAGATTTGCCGCATGTTGAAAACGCTAATAGGCGAGAAGGCCTTTGCGCGCGGCATGCAGCTTTATTTCCGCCGCCATGATGGACAAGCAGCAACAGTTGAACAATTCATCGCTTGCTTTACGCAGACTTCACGCAAAAATCTGACACAGTTTTTCAGGTGGTATGAGCAGGCGGGAACGCCACTGATCTCGCTCAAAGAAAAATACAATGCAAAACATCGCGTTTATAAAATTACAATTTCGCAAAAGGTCAAGCGTCGCAAAGGCCAACAGCCTAAGAAAGCCCTGCATATGCCGCTTCATATTGGCCTGTTGCAACAAAATGGCAAAGAGATTTCCAAGACACTTGAATTGAAGCGCGCCAGCCAAGTGTTCACAATCAAAAATGTTGCGACAAAACCTGTGCTCTCATTTAATCGAAAGTTTTCATCCGCCATTGTCAATACGCATCAACCCAAATTGGCGGATCAACTTTTCTTACTTGCCCATGACAGTGACAGTTTCAATAGATGGGAACAGGCGCAATCTGTAGCACAGCAGTTGATCATTGAACATTATCGCCATGGCGCTTCCGCCAAATGGCAAAGCGCCCTGGAAGCCTTCACCAAGGCCCTGCGTGAACCATTGCTTGATGAAACGCTTGAACCCGCTTACCGCGCCAAGTTGCTTGAACTGCCAGAGCTTGCTTCTCTGGCTGAAAGCCTTGGTAAGGATGTCGATGCAACGAAATTGGAAAATGCGCGTAATATGTTACGTGTGGCGATTGGCGCTTCATTGGCCACACAATTTGAAACCCTTTATCAATCGCTTGCTGTTGGCGGACCCTATTCTCCCGACCCAGATTCAAACGGGCGGCGCGCTTTGCGTTCCGCCATCCTGTCGCTGGCAGCGGATGCCAAAGCATCGTGGGTATATGCGGCCTTGCGTCAACAATTTGCTGCACGCGACAACATGACTGAGGAATATGCGGCTTTGCGCGTGGCGGCAAATATGGGCGGAGCTTTGGGTGATGAATTCATCACCGCCTTCTATGAGCGTCATCAGCATGATGCCCTTTTGATAGACAAATGGTTTACTGCACAGGCCCTTATTCCGGGGGTTGGATCGGCCGAACGGCTCAGGCAACTGATGGGCCAGCACACCTTTAATTTCAAAACACCGAACCGGGTTTATGCCTTGCTGCGGAATTTTATTGGCAACAATTTCAGTGGCTTTCATGTGGCGACGGGCGCTGGCTATCTTCTGGCGGCGCAAGCCATCATTCATCTCAACGCCATCAACCCGCAAGTTGCTTCGAGGCTCGCCACCGGCTTTCGGAGTTGGCAGTTATTTGATGCGCCACGCCGTAAGAAAGCCCACGCCGCCATGCAAGAAATTCTGCGCGTCAAAGATCTTTCACGCGATGTCTATGAGATCATTTCGAGAACACTTAAGACCTGAAAACCATTTATGGCGCTTGGCAAATCAGATTGCAGTTTGATAACCCTGTTGCAGTGAGCCTGCCGCTCAAGGCACCTGCGTTTTCTGCGTTTTCCAAGTGAGAATTCGATTTTGCCCAAGGCCCAAATCAAAGACCTGTTCTTTCGTGACTCGGCTTGGCGATTGCCTTGGTTTGCTGGGCGGAAATTGCGGGTCAGTGAACGCGCCATGCGCATTTTGATCACCAGTCTTGTTGGCTTGTTTTTACTTTTACTGGGGTTGGCATTACTTTCCCAACTTTGGCTGAGCCGCACGGATGCACTGAAAGAAGAAAGTCGGCTCACAGTTTTACAAACACAAAACGCCGCCCGCGCGATTAAGCTGTCTGTTGAAATCGCACACGCCTCAGGTGATAATTTTGTGATCAACGCGCAAGCGCTGGAACAGGCGCTGGCTGCGGATGCTTCCGGTCACGCGCGGCAATTTCTTTTGCTTGATGCGAAAAACATAATGCTGGCCAGTGTGCCGAGACAGCCGAGTTGGAATGGTAAAGCCCTTTCAGAGATTGTGGGTTCAGATTTTGCACCAACAACGCAATCCGCAACAAAAGAAATGGCGCCCATCGTTCTGGTGGACGGCGAAGAAGCATTTATCGCTGTAGCAAGTTTGGCCCCTGCACCAGCTAGCCTGATTGCCATTCAAAAGAAGGATTCGGTATTGGCTTTTTGGCGCGCCAGCGTGACCAAGCTGGCGGCGCTTTTTGCCGTCACCTTCGGTGTGCTGACTTTGCTGGCTGCAGCTTTCCATTGGCAAGCTGCCAAAGCCTATGATGCAGATGTGATACTTTCTCATGCAACAGGCCGGTTGGATATGGCGTTGCAAGGCGGTGAATGCGGCCTCTGGGATTGGAACTTGATGGAGGACCGGATTTTTTGGTCACATTCCATGTATAGTATTTTGGGCATGACCCCGCGAGATTATCTCACCTTCCGCGAATTTGCTGCGCGGATGCACAGGGATGATCAACGTGTCGATGTGCTGATTGATGATCTGCTGCGCGGCCGCCGCAAAGACTTTGACCAAGAATTTCGTTTGCGCCACGAAAATGGCAGTTTTATTTGGCTGCGCGCACGCGCCGCACTTTCGCATGGGCTAGATCAGGCCAAGCCACATCTTGTCGGCATTGTCTTTGATATCTCACGACAGAAACGGCTTGATGCCATCAATCAAGCCGCAGAGTTGCGATTGAAGGATGCCGTTGAAAATATCTCTGAGGCTTTCGTGCTTTGGGATACTGAGAGCCGCTTGGTGCTGTGTAATTCGAAATACCAACAGTTTCACTCGCTGCCGCAAGATGCCTGTGTGCCCGGAACACCTTATTCCGTGGTAAGCGCTTCGGCCAAACAGCCTTTGGTGCAGCATTTCGCGAGCGAAGGGAAAACCTCGTCATCGGGCGCGCGTTCGCTTGAGGTGCAGTTCGCCGATGGGCGTTGGCTACAAATAAATGAGAGGCGCACCAAGGATGGCGGCTTCGTTTCGGTGGGCACTGACATCACTGCGTTGAAACAGCAAGAAGTGAATCTGCTGCAATCCGAGCGCACGCTGATGAGCACGGTGCGCGATTTACAAAAAGAGCGCCAAATGGCGGAAGAACAATCGCAACGCTTGGCTGAACTGGCAGACAAATATGCCGCTGAGCGCAACCGCGCCGAAGAAGCCAACCGTTCTAAATCCGAATTCCTCGCAAATATGAGCCACGAGTTGCGCACACCGCTCAATGCCATCATCGGTTTTTCAGAGATCATGTCTGAACAAATGTTTGGGCCACTGGGTGCGCCCAAATACAGCGAATATGCCCATGACATTCGCAAGAGCGGGCAGTTCTTGCTGGATGTGATCAACGATATTCTCGATATGTCAAAGATTGAAGCGGGCAAAATCGAACTGGAATTGGATGAAGTTCATCTCGGCGGCATTATTGATGACGCACTGCGCCTCATCGGTGCGCGCGCTGCTGAAAGTGGAATTACCATAACCCGTGATGATAAGAACATGTCGCCGTTTCGTGGTGACAAGCGCGCCTTAAAACAGGTTTTGATCAATCTCCTTTCAAATGCCTTGAAGTTCACGCCCGAGGGCGGGCGTGTGAAAGTGATGGCAACGCATGACCGCCACCACGTGCGTATGCAAATCATCGATACGGGGATTGGCATTCCGCCAGAGCAAATTGAAAAATTGGGCCGGCCATTTGAACAAGTCGAAAATCAATTCACAAAATCAAAGAGTGGATCTGGTCTCGGGCTGGCGATATCAAAGTCACTGGTGGAACTTCACGGCGGCAATCTTTCCATCACCTCGCGTGTGGGTTTTGGCACGACTGTCACTGTAGATTTACCCTTTGTGCAGAGTGCTGCTGACGCTGCTGCATAAGTTGAACCTTAATTCCACCAACGCGAAAGCCATCCTCCATGCTCATCACCATGCATGCGCTTTGGTGCATCATGGATAGCCGTGGCCAATTGTTTGCGTTCTGCTGGTGTTAAAACAGCATAGAAGTCTTTCAACACCTTCCCTCCACCAGCCGCGAGGCTGTCAGGGCCTGTGGTGAAAGTGTCTATCAAAGTGTTGACCTGTGCTGGATCATAATTCTCTTGTTCCAACGCCACCGCGAGTTTCTGAGCATTCTCCGCAGCTTGACCACGCAATTTTTTAAAGTCTTGACGGTTGGCCCGTAACGTTTCGGCCAGTTCGTGTCTGCGCTCTTTGCCAAGCTCTGCAAAGAACCGCCCAGGCACGTATTGCACATAGGCGGGACCCATCATCCTTGCGCCTTGGCCATGACGTAACTGCCCGATCAATATGCCAGCGACCAACAAGTTGAACATCAGCGAGACTAGCAAAAGTGTGCGCCAAAACAACTGTGATTTGCCGCCATCACCAATGAAGGGGGGAATTGAAGAAACGAAATTGCTCATGACTGATTTTCCCCATCAACACTGCCGATATCATCAAGTCCTGCTGGTGCGAAATCCGCTACTTGGCCAGACGTTTGCAAACCCGTTACTCCATCCACCAATTCAGAAACACCCGCGTTGTCACTGAGCAAAATGCCTATGATCAGTGATGCCGCCAAGGCCGCAGCAATTCCAATGCCACGCGAAACTGGTTTGGTGGGTTTATGATTAATCGCAACTGGCCTCACAAATGGCACGACATTGTCACGTAGCATAGCAGCTGGACGCACATTGGCCATGCGGCCCAACAGCTTTTCTTCAAAGCCATTAATCTGTGGCGGCAAAGAGGCCGTAGCCAAAAGCTGGTCCAGCTCCACATCGTTCAATGGCTCTTGCTGCTTGTTCATTTTGCCTTCTCCACTGCCAGCAGCATCTCTTTGCCCTCTGGCCCCAATATCTCTTTCAATCTTCGCCGCGCTCTCGCCAAAAGGCTTTCAAGCGCGTCCACACTCAATTCCATCACTTCAGCAGCGGCGATATTGCTCATCTGCTCAAAATGCACCAAAGCCAGTGCCATGCGTTGCCTGTCCGGCAATTGCGCTATCGCGGTATCGACAGCGCGGGAAACTTGCGAAAGTTCACGCCAACCATCTGGCCCGGGGGCCATATCCGCTATGTCTTCTGCTGCTTCAATGTTTAGCATCGGCTTGCGACGATAACGATCCACAACCATATTTGAGGCAACGCGCA
>DATCEN010000222.1:0-3828 GCA_036510015.1 Aestuariivirga sp. | reverse complement strand
CCAATATCGGTGAGACGCTTGTCATAGCCATCATAGTTGCAAGTGATAGTGCCAGCGCCAATGTTACTGCCCGCGCCAATCTTGGCATCGCCGATATAAGTGAGATGATTGGCCTTGGCACCCTTACCGATGACAGATTTTTTGATCTCAACGAAATTGCCTATATGGGCATTCTCGCCGATTTCAGCGCCGGGCCGCAACCGTGCAAAGGGGCCAATGCGCGCACCCTTGGCGATCACTGCACCTTCAATATGCGAGTTCGCCAAAATCTCCACCTCATCGCCCACGACCACCTTCGGGCCGAAAAAGACATTGGGTTCAATCACCACATCGCGGCCCAGCTTGGTATCCGCCGAGAAATAGACCGTGTCCGGATCAATCAGTGTCGCTCCACCATCCATGGCGGCGAGCCTCGCATCAAGCTGGAACTGGCGTTCGAGAACTGAAAGTTGGGCGCGGTCATTCACTCCCGCCACTTCCACTTCATTGCATATAGCTAAGGCCACTTTGGTCTTTGCCTTAGTGGCGAGCTTGACCAAATCTGTGAGATAATACTCGCCCTTGGCGTTTTTGTTTGAAAGCTTGGGCACCAACTGCCACAACAATTCATTGTCGATGGCGATGATGCCAGAATTGCACAATTTGATTTTGCGCTCCCGCGGCGAAGCATCGAGCTGCTCGCGGATATCGGCAATATCGTTGCCTTTCAAAATCAATCGGCCATACCCCTGCGGATTATCCGCCTCAAAACCCAACACTGCCATTTTGTGTTTCGCGTCCAGCTTGGCCAAAAGCCCGCGCAGGGTCTCGGCCTTAACCAACGGAACATCGCCATACAAAACCAGCACGGTGCCCTTAAATCCCGCCAAAGCATCCCGCGCCATTGAAACCGCATGACCCGTTCCCCGTCTTTCGCGCTGTTCAGTAAAGACACAAGGCATCACAGCGCTGCCCTCTTTCTGCACGCTCGGCATATCAGGCCCATGCACCACCACGGCCTTGGCAGCGCCCAATTCCTTGGCAGCATGCAGCACATGGCTCAGCATCGTGCGGCCAGCGATTTTATGCAAAACCTTAGGGTGAGCAGATTTCATCCGCGTGCCCATGCCCGCCGCCAAAACCACAACCGCTAATGAGCTCATATTTGTCCTGTGCCCTGCAAATTCAACAATTCGAGGATGATTCCCTCACTCGCCCACTATTGTGGCAAAAATGGTATAAATCTCATAAATTGCAGCCCCATGGTTGCTAGATATGGTTATTCTTGTGCGGTTGATTGGGTCTTGACCATATGGCAAGGCACAACTAAAGGCGTGGACATTGAGTGGGCCCGTAGCTCAGCGGTAGAGCATCTGACTTTTAATCAGAGGGTCGTGGGTTCGGATCCCGCCGGGCTCACCAATTAAATCAATGACGTAGTAATGATTTTGAAAACTACTTTTCCCTATTTTTCCGCCAGGTAGGGTTTCGGATAACACATCTCGAAAAACCGTTGTTATGACTCTAAGCAGAATTGACCGTGATACCATCAAGGTAGATGGACAATTCACCCACCCACTGGCGGGACGCGGCGGTGTCAGAACTTTCGGCCGCCTGCTGAAGGGCAGCACCGAAATCACTAATGGCCTGGAATCCAAACATCCCGCCGGAGCCACTCATGTTGTGTCCGAGTCTCGTCACTGTCTCAAAGTCAACGCGGTCCAGAGCATCTCCTATATCGATGACATTCTGCTGGCAGTTCTGCAAATAAGCGGGGATTCGGTCTCTGATGTTCGCTTTAACAGGAGCGTTGACCGCTTCTTCCTGAATGCACTCGTCCGGCGGTATGAGCAGGCAAGTGTTGGAATACTCGCTGATTGCCCGTAGCAAAACTGCCTGTTTGATTGGTTTGGTCAGGAAGGCGGTGCAGCCGGCGGCCAAGCACATTTCCCGGTCACCTTTCAAGGCAGAGGCGGTCAAGGCTAAGATTGGGGTGGGTCGCCGGTTATTCGACCGTTCAAAAGCGCGAATTTTACGCGTTGCGGTCAGCCCATCCATGACTGGCATTTGCCGGTCCATGAGCACGAGATCATAGTGCCGACTGGCAAACATTTCGCAGGCAATCGTCCCTGTTTCGGCGATTTCGACGCGGTACGGTGTTTCTTCGAGATAGGCCAGTGTGACCATACAATTGTCAGGTGAGTCCTCGGCCAGAAGGATACGGAGCGGCGGCAAAGGCAATTCAGGGTCCGGACGCGACAACACCGAGTCCCTCAACGCGGCGCCAGCCCAAATCTCAAAAGGCAGGGTGAAAGCAAACATGCTGCCCTTTCCTACCTCACTCTTAACCCAGATCGTTCCTCCCATAAGTTCAACAAGACGCTTTGAAATTGTGAGCCCCAGACCGGTACCACCGAACCTCCGTGTGGTGGAGGTGTCGGCTTGGGTAAAACGCTCAAATACCCGCTCCAGCTTTTCAGGCGCAATGCCAATTCCGGTGTCGGTGACCGTGAATTGTAGCGCATTGCGTAGTGCAAGCCCCGGTTCAAGCATAACATGCAAAGTCACCTTGCCCGTTTCCGTGAACTTTACTGCATTGCCCAGCAGATTGAGCAGTACTTGACGCAGGCGTGTGGGATCTCCCACCAACTCGCTTGGCACATCGTCGGCCACCTCGCACTCAAGGATCAGGCCTTTCCCTTGGGCCCGCGCCGCCACCATCTCGGTTACGATCTCCAACTGTTCGTTCAACGCAAAACCCGTGCGCTCAAGTTCGAGTTGCGACGCTTCGACTTTGGAGAGATCGAGAATGTCATTGATCAGATTCAAAAGATTGTCACCGGCGCGGCGGAAGACTTGCACATACTTTTCCTGCTCTTGAGAGAGGGCGGTCTTGGCCAGAAGATCGGCGATCCCCATGATGGCATTCATCGGCGTTCGGATTTCATGACTCATGCTGGCCAGAAAGTCCGATTTGGTGAGGTTGGCGCTCTCGGCCAAGGCCTTGGCCTGTTTCAGTTCCATCTCTACCTGCTTTTGTTCGGTGACATCGCGCGCTGCCGCGAAAACGCCCTGCAGCTTGCGGTTCCGGTCATAGAAGGTGGTCGCGTTGTAGGACACGACGGTTTGCTTGCCGTCGCGTGCCCGTGCCGTCAGTTCATAGTCGGTGACAGACTTTTCGTTGAGCACTCGCTTTATCGCGGCTTCGGCCCGCTCTGGATCGGTGAAAAAGTCTTTGAACGGAGCCCCGATCAACTCGTCACGCGTACAACCGGTAAGCGCTTCCATCTGCTTGTTGACGTCCGAGATGATCCCGGAAGGATCGGTAGTCATCAGCGCGTCAATGTTGGATTCAATCAATGAGCGGGTGTAAAACTGCTGATCCCGCAAGCGTTGGTCGGATTTTTTTTGCTCTTCTTCAACCAGTTTTCGCGCAGTGTTATCGGTGCCGATCAGGAGATAGCCGATGATGGCGGCCTGCGCATCACGCAAGGCTGTAACCGACACCACTGCCGGGAACCGGCTGCCGTCTTTGCGGATATAGGTCAACTCATAAATGTCTTCGATGCCGCGCGAGGCTTTGAACACCAGGGCTTCAAAGCCCGGGGTGATCGGAGTCGCAAGTTCGACACTCAGCGCTTTGGCGCGTGCTATCAGTTCTTGCGGATCGGAAATGTCCGCCGGGGTGATCTTGTTCATCACCTCGCCCGCCGTGTAGCCAAGCATCCGTTCGGCACCAACGTTGAAAATCTGGATGACGCCTTTGGCATCGGTGGCGATGCTTGAGAAGTTGGCGCTATTGAAAATGGCGCGCTGCAGGGCCCCGGCCTTGAGCAGAGCTTCTTCCGC
>DATCEN010000221.1:0-2374 GCA_036510015.1 Aestuariivirga sp. | reverse complement strand
GACGGATCTTCGATTTGCGTTGCAGGGATTTGCAGTCCAGCTTGGAAAATGCGCGCCACAAAGTCCTGCGCGTCACCAATCAGAAAAAAGCAGTTTGCAGCGTCGGGGTGTAATTCCGCCCAGGCCTTGGCGGTGATTTCTGGGGCTATGCTGGCTGGCTCACCGCAAGTGAGTGCGATAGGGGCCCGCGTCATTGCGCATAGCTCGGATCTTTATATTCAATAACCGCTTCTTTGCGCATCTGGGCAGTGTATTGCTTTTCAGCTTCGGTGTAACGATCATTCAATGCCACGTTTTCGATCTGTTCACGCGTTGGCATTGTCACACTGACCGGCGGCGGTGTAACGGTGCGTGAGCCGCAGAGTACCAAAAGTTGCAAGCCCCCCGCATAGCGCATGGGGCCAACCGCGTGGCCAACACCGTGCTGCTTTATAATTTCAAGCATCTTTGGCGGTAGCTTTCGCGCATCCGCCTCAATTTTCTTGCCAAGTTGCACATTGAATATGCCTGCCGAGGCCTCCTTGTAGCCCGTACAGGATTTCATTTTTTGCGCAACTTGACCCGCCTCAACCGCGCGTGATTGAAGCAGCCCCGGGTCAGTGCCATCCACTGGAAAATTAATTTCCTGCAATTGCAAAACTTGTACGGGCTGGCGGCGCGGGTCTTTTTCCATTTGTGCGGCGCGGCCTTGTAAGTCGGCCTTCACCTCAGCAAGTTTTTTGTCAACATCTGCAGGGCTCACTGTAAGTTTGACGTGATATTTGACCAGCAAGAGCCGCGAGAAAGACATCTGTGCGGCTGAATATTGGACAACACTCGCCTCTGACACGCCCAAGCTGGTGAGTTTTCCGGCCAGTCCCGCGCGATCAGTTTTCAAAGCCTGCGCGATATTGGTCAGGCGTTCATCTAAATCTTTAGTTGTCGGATCTATTTTCAGAAGCTTTGCTTCGTCGATTTTCACAAAATCATCGATCAGATTGTTGAGGACAGCCTTACGCGCTAATCGCGCTGGATCATTGCTGCCCAGCAGTCCCATCAACTTGATCCGCTGATCAATATCAAAACTGGTAATTGGGTGATCATTCACAATCGCTATGACGGCTTCTTGTGCCAATGACGGCAGCGGGCCAAAAACTGCGGCCAATGTGAAGGCGATAACAAAAATGAAACGGTTCATCCTAGAAGCCTAGCGACACGCCGGTTTTGCCCAGCGTGGCAAGCTCAACTGACATCATTAAACGGTCATCCGTGCCCAGAGTGATAGAGTCCTGTACTCCGGCATAGTAGAGTTTGAAATTCATGCATTGGCAATCAAATTCAAAGCCCGCAGTTTTGCGGGTGATAATTGAGGTGGTGAAATCATAAGTCATGCCGCCAAAGAAGCTCCATCCACGGCCGAGGCCAAATTTGGTATCGCCTGAAACCCAGTGGGTCGGAAGTGGTTGCCCATAGTCAGGTTGCGCGGCGAAATCGAGATAAGACAATGAGCCCGAGAACCTGTCAAAACTAAGGCTAGCAACGACTTCCTGGCGATTGAACGCCGAAAGATCATTCTTCATCCGTGCTTCATAGGCGAAGCTTAAGTTACTGTTAGGTTGCACCAAAAATGAACCAACAAAATCTGACTCATTATCAGCAAGCCCAGAGCCATCCACGAAACTGTTTTGACCGGCGATGTGAATGGATTGGCCCAGGCTGGCGCGCACCAGACCGCCATTGTTGGCAAAGAGTGAATAGGCCACGCCAATATCAGCACGCGTGCCCCCTTCATAGCGGTCCATCCCGCTAAACCGATCAGCTAAGAATAGATTGGTATGATCAAGATTGAGGGTGATCGAATCCTCGTTGCCAAAGGCCGTTGTATCGCCTTCATTTGCCGAGGTCACAAACTGAACAACCGGAGACACCACACTTTGTCCAAGTGCACTTTGCGAAACAAATGGCCAGCGCATATCAAAGCCTGCTTCAGGCAGCAAACGCGTTGCCGTGGATGATGTGGTTGCAGCACCCGGCACGTTGTCAGCGGTCAGCATGTCGCCACGAATATTGGCAAAGGGTGTGAACACAGTACCAGCGCCGCCATAATACTGTTCATGCCAATTGAGTTGGCTGGTAGCGCGGGTTTGCTCTGTGCCCTGATTGACGGTGGCAAAGGGCGTGGCGGAAATGGCGCGGTTCAATGAATAAGCGTTCCATGTCAAATCGAACTGGCCACCGATGGGGGTGTTACGGTTGATGGTTTCACCAGTCACAAACGGCATCGCATAGGGCAATACATTTGGGTCAATGGTTGAATTGAACGAACCAAAATTTAGCATTTGGGCGGAGATGTAAGTTTGGTCCCACAGGCCTGTGGTGTGCAGATCATTCACCG
>DATCEN010000220.1:0-4183 GCA_036510015.1 Aestuariivirga sp. | reverse complement strand
GTGCTTTGCATAGCTCAGACGCCCGAAGGCCTTGCTGCGCAAAAACAGATCGCTGTGGAAACCGGAAATGAATGGGTTGTCGCTGAAGTGGGCTGGGAGTCCAGGGGCCCATACGCGGCTGCATTGGTAGAAGCAGAGGGTGTCGCACTCACTGGCCATCTGCAATCTCTTGCGGCAATGCCTAGCCCCATCACGCAAACGCAAGTGGCACCCTATTGCAAGGCATGGCTGATGGAGGAAAAATCCATTTCAATCAACACAACCGCTTCGGGCGGAAATGCCAGTCTGATGACGATTGGATGAAATCGCGCGACACGCGCAACTGCATACAATGTAAGCAATGAAGGATATAATTGCATAATTTTAAAGCAGAAAATCTCGGTGATGAAATTATAAGCCATCTGCAAATTCTCCGTATTATATTGATATAATTGTCTTTTATTCGGCAATTAAGTACGTGTTAACAAATGGCATGGCGTTTGCTGATCTTCTTCTGGTTCTGAACCCAAACAGGAGACAACAAACATGATAAACATTTCCAGACGTTCTCTATTGGCTGGCCTTTCGGCCTCCGCCGTGGGAGCCGCCTTTATGAAGCCTGCCTATGCCGAGGGAGACACTATTAAGATTGGCATTCTGCATTCGCTTTCCGGCACCATGGCAATTTCCGAAACCACTCTCAAAGACACAATGCTGATGTTGATTGAACAACAAAATGCCAAGGGCGGCGTGTTGGGTAAAAAGCTTGAAGCCGTTGTTGTTGATCCCGCTTCCAACTGGCCGCTGTTTGCAGAAAAAGCGCGAGGTCTTCTCACTGTTGACAAAGTTGCCGTCATGTTCGGCTGCTGGACATCGGTCAGCCGCAAATCAGTGTTGCCTGTCATTGAAGAATTGAACGGCTTGCTGTTCTATCCCGTTCAATACGAAGGCCAAGAAAGCTCGAAGAACGTATTCTACACTGGCGCTGCGCCAAACCAACAAGCCATTCCAGCCGTTGATTACTATCTCAACGAATTAAAGGTGAAGAAGTTTGCACTGTTGGGCACGGATTATGTTTATCCACGCACCACCAACAAAATTCTCGCGGCCTATCTCAAGTCAAAAGGCATTGCGGATTCAGATGTGTTTGTGAACTACACGCCATTTGGCCAATCCGATTGGGCCAAGATTGTATCTGATGTAAAAGCATTGGGTGCTGACGGCAAAAAAGTTGGTGTTATCTCCACCATCAACGGCGACGCCAATGTTGGCTTCTACAAAGAATTGGCAGCCGCTGGCATTACAGCTGATAAGATCCCGGTATGCGCCTTCTCAGTGGGCGAAGAAGAACTCTCTGGCCTTGATACCAAGAACCTTGTCGGCCATCTTGCCGCTTGGAACTATTTTGAAAGCGTGGATACGCCAGAAAACAAAACCTTCATTGATTCTTGGCACAAATATATCAAGAACGATAAGCGCACCACCAATGATCCTATGGAAGCCCATTATATCGGCTTCAACATGTGGGTGAATGCGGTGACGGCGGCAGGCAGCGTGGATGTTGACAAAGTGTCTGACGCAATGATCGGCCAGAAATTCAAAAATCTGACCGGCGGCACAGCCGAGATGTTCGCGAACCACCATCTCAGCAAGCCAGTATTGATCGGTGAAATCAAGGCTGATGGCCAGTTTGATGTGATCAGCAAAACCGAGCCAGTGCCCGGTGCTGCTTGGACACCGTATCTGGCGGAAACTGCTGATCTGATCTCAGATTGGAAGACATTGAAGTGCGGCATGTACAATCAAAAGACCAAAACCTGCGTTCAGTTGAAATCTAACTATTAATGCACCATACCCACTGCGGAGGGGGCCCTCACTCCTTCCGCAGTGGGTTATCTTTTTGGAAATATGAAATGCGGCAGTTTTTTCTTTCATTTGTGGTTGTTCTGCACGTCGTCTTTCTGTTTTGCACACCTGCGAAAGCGCAAGACAATCCATTGCAAAGCATATTTACCGCACAGCATGATGCAATTGTGAAACCATCGCGCAGTTCAGCTGACGCTTTGGTTGCAGCATTGTTAAAAAGTGGATCACCGCAAGCCCGCCTGTTTCTCGAAAAATGGCGTGACCGCGAAGTTTGGGTGCGCAAATCTGACGGCGCGTTTTTTCTCACCAAGCCAGATGGAGATAACCTTCAGCTGATTGATATCGCCACCGGCGCTGTTGCCGAAAGTGCGACCAAGGATGAAGTCGATCAGCTTAAGCCCAATGCGGGTGTGAAAGGTGTGGTGGCCAGCGCCTTAGTTCAATTCCAGCTTTCAGATCCTAATCCAACAGTGCGCAGTGATGCGTTGGATTCTATTGCGAAAGATCCGCAAGCGGCACAAATTGCTGCGTTGAGGGCGTCGATTGAATCTGAGCCGGATGCGGCTCTTAAAATCCGCAAAACGAGATTGGAACGGCTTCTCACTTTGCGCTTTGATGAAGATGCCAACGCGCGCGTGGCAGCCATCAAGAGTTTTGCTGGTGACACGCATGTTGATGTGCGCGCTTCACTCAATCCCATTTTAGCAACAACAACCAAAGTGGCTGCAAGCCTGCCCGAAACAGAAAACGTGGTCCACAGACTGACGCCGGGCCCAGATTCGGATTTGAGCATTGATGCGGCTTACGCCATGTTGATTGCAGCAAACTTGGCCCCGCCCAGCATCAACGATGCTGAGCGCGATGCCACGCTTACGGCAAACTTAAAAGATGGAAAAGTCGGCGGCCTTACGCGTGAAGAATTGGATACCCCACAAGCGCGTGATGAGGCTTATGACGCGCTGGTGAAGGCGGGCACAGCTAAGCCTTTCGTGCGCGCCACAGCACGCGCACAGGCCGTGGGCAAATTTGTTTTTTATGACGTTTATAATGAACCCTCGCCTGCTATCACCGCGGCAGCGCTTTCAACCGTGAACGCGATCAATACCACCGTGAAGATCGATGAAATTGTGGAACTGATTTTGGATGCAATTTCACTTGCCTCAATTTATTTCCTTGCGGCCATTGGTCTGGCCATCACCTTTGGTGTGATGCGCGTCATCAACATGGCGCATGGCGAATTTATCATGATTGGTGCTTACACTGGCTATGTTGTGCAGCAATATGTGCCAAACACCACGGCCTCAATTCTCATCGCCCTGCCCGTGGCTTTTGTTATCACTTTCGCGGCTGGCATCGCTTTGGAACGTCTGGTCATTCGCAAACTGATCCACCGACCGCTGGAAACACTTTTGGCCACCTTTGGTGTTTCCATCGCCCTGCAACAAATTGCCAAAAATATATTTGGAACACAGGCACGGCCACTGACCTCGCCTGATTGGCTGGGTGGCGCCTTGCATTTCAATGACAACATTTCGATCAGCTATATCCGCATTGCGATTTTCGTATTGGCGATCATTTTCTTTACCTTATTGTTGCTGCTGTTGAACAAAACGAGACTAGGCCTTGAAGTGCGTGCGGTTACACAAAATCGGCGCATGGCAGCTTCCATGGGCATCAACCCAGACCGCATCAACATGCTCACCTTCGGCTTAGGCTCAGGCATTGCTGGCATTGCTGGTGTGGCCATCGGGCTTTATGCGCAGGTTACTTCTGAAATTGGTTCGAATTATATCGTGATGAGTTTCATGGCGGTGGTGGTGGGTGGTGTTGGCAATATTTGGGGCACGCTGGCGGGCGCTGGCCTTATTGGCGTGCTGCAGAAATTCATTGAGTGGTTCAACCCATCCAACACATTGGCCGCACAGACCTTCATGGTCATTTTCATCATCGTCTTTATCCAATTCAGGCCGCGCGGCATTGTGGCCCTCAAGGGCCGGGCGGCGGGTGATTGATCATGCCGTCAATTAGATCTGCGGGACCGGTGAGCCTTTATCGCTCTACAATTATCATTGTTACACTGGTTTTGACTTTTGCAATTCTGGTTACATTGGCTTCGCATGCCGTTGGTTTTGGAATACTTTCAACCAGCTTTATTAAGACACTCGGTAAAACACTGTGCCTATGTCTCATTGCCATCGCCATGGACGTTGTCTGGGGTTATTGCGGAATTCTTTCACTGGGGCATTTCGCCTTCTTCGGCTTGGGCGGCTATATGATTGGCATGTGGCTGATGTTTGCGCGCACCAAAGACATTGTTTTAAAATCCATCGCCAACAAT
>DATCEN010000219.1:0-3160 GCA_036510015.1 Aestuariivirga sp. | reverse complement strand
ATGCCAGGTTTGCCGATCAGCTTGTTTGACGACGAAAACCACGCTTCGTGAGTACATCAGGTTTTGATTTCAAGCGCGAGGGGCCAGCGGCCACGCGCGCTATCGTGCTGCATGTTGAGCGGAAAAACCAAAAAGCCACTTCAGCTTTTGATCGCAATGCGAGTTCTAAGCTGCAAGAAGCCATGGGCCTTGCCGATGCCATCGATTTAGAAATTGAACTGGCATTGATTGCGCCACTGGTTGCCCCGCGCCCGGCAACATATATTGGTTCTGGCAAGGTTGCAGAAATTGCCGCCAAAGTGAAAGAGACTGAAGCCGAGTTAGTGGTGGTGAATGCCCAGCTCAGCCCCATTCAACAGCGTAATCTGGAAACGGCCTGGGAATGCAAGGTGCTTGACCGCACTGGTTTGATTTTGGAAATCTTTGGACGGCGCGCTTCTACGAAAGAAGGCTCATTGCAGGTGGAGTTGGCCCATTTGCAATATCAGAAATCACGCCTTGTGCGCTCATGGACGCATTTGGAACGCCAGCGCGGTGGCTTTGGCTTTTTGGGCGGTCCCGGTGAAAGCCAGTTGGAAGCTGATAGGCGCCTCATTGAAGAGCGCATTAGCAAGATTAAGGGCGATCTTGAAACCGTTGTCAAAACCCGTGAGCTGCACCGAAAGGGTCGCGAACGTGTGCCTTATCCAATCGTATCTCTGGTTGGTTATACCAACGCGGGCAAAAGCACGCTGTTTAATAAACTCACGAATGCCAATGTTTTTGCGCATGATATGTTGTTTGCGACGCTTGATCCCACGATGCGCAATGTGGTGTTGCCATCGGGCCGCACGATTATTTTATCAGACACGGTTGGTTTTATCTCTGAACTTCCGACCAGTTTGATTGCGGCGTTTCGCGCCACGTTGGAAGAAGTTCTCGCTGCCGATGTGATCTTGCATGTGCGCGATGTTGCGCATGAAGAAACAGAAGCGCAGGCAATTGATGTCTATCATGTTCTGACCGAGTTGGGTCTTTCTGATGAGAACCGCTCACACATCATCGAAGTGTGGAACAAGTCTGATTTGCTGGATGCCAATGGGCAAGCTGGCATGGCGGCAAAGTCTGACCGCCGCGCCGATGTGGCTTTGGTTTCAGCACTCACCGGGCAGGGCATCGATCATCTGCTTGACTTAGTTGAATTGAAACTGGCCAAAACCAGCACGCTTTATGAGATCACTTTGGGCGCTGCGGATGGTGCGGGACTCGCATGGGCGCATAAACGCGGCGAAGTGATTGACCGACTTGTCTATGAAGATGGGCGCACAAAATTGACGTTACGTTTGGATCCAGATTCAGCAGGGCAGGCGGCGGCAAAATTTGGCAAGGCGATGAAGGAAAAGAAGTGACGGTGCGACTGGCTGCATTCTTGCGTGCAGTGAATGTGGGCGGCACGGGCAAATTGCCAATGACTGAATTGAAAGCCATGTGTGAAAGCTTGGGCTTTGTAAATGTTAAAACCTTTATCGCTTCGGGAAATGTGGTTTTTGAAACCACACTCAGCGCGGCTAAGGCCAAGGCGGCATTGGAAGCAGCTGTCGTAAATTATCTTGGCAAACCGGTTGGATTGTTTGTGCGGGATAGAGTCTCGCTCGAAGCGATGATTGGCAATAATCCGTTTGCGAAGGCAGAAGGCCACAGGTTGATGATGATATTGCTTGATGCATCGCCAAGCAAATCGATGATTGATGCAGCGAGATTCAAAGTGGACGAGGAGATCGCATTAGGCCATCAATGCCTTTATGTTCACTATCCATCAGGCATGGGCAAATCGAAACTTAAAATGCCCGGTGCAGAGCAGGGCACAGCACGCAATATGAACACCATGCGGGCAATGTTGGCGCTTCTCAATGGATGAGGCATTGTTGTTTAAAAACGCCGATGCTTGGGCGAATTGGCTTAAAGAACATCATGCCAGTGTTGCGGGTGTTTGGCTGCGCTTGGGTAAAAAAGGTTCGCTCGAAAGGGCTGTTATCTATGCTGAAGCACTCGAGGTGGCGTTGTGTTTTGGCTGGATTGATGGCCAGAAAAAGTCTTACAGTGAGCATCAGTTTTTACAGCGCTTCAGCCCGCGAGGTGCCAAAAGTATTTGGTCTAAAATCAACCGAGAAAAGGCTTTGGCGCTTGTCGAAAGTGGTACAATGCAACCCGCAGGATTGGCGCAGATTGAACGAGCCAAGGCCGATGGGCGCTGGGATAGAGCTTATGCAGGTTCGCGCACGATAGAGGTTCCTGAAGATTTGCAGTTCGCACTTGATGCCGTTCCAAAGGCTTTAGCATTCTTCAAAACACTCAACAGTCAAAACCGTTATGCCATTTTGTTTCGCATTGGCAATGTGAAGAAGGCCGAAACGCGGGACAAGAAGATTAAGGCCTTTGTGGAGATGCTGCGCAAAGGTGAGAAGATACATCCTTAGCCATTGCGTTCTTGCACTTTGGCTTCGTTCCACAACGCATCCATTTCATCCAAGCTTGAATCTTTCGGCTCTCGGCCTTGTTTGGTAAGCTCGGCTTCAATGAAACCAAAGCGGCGTTCAAATTTGGCATTGGTGCTACGCAGGGCGGCTTCTGGATCGACACCCATATGGCGGGCGAGGTTGGCCAGTACGAAGAGAATATCACCCAGTTCTTCGGCCTTGTGTTCAGGGGCGGCGGATTTCAACTCGGCAATTTCTTCCGCCAATTTGTCATAAACAAAATCCACATGCGGCCAATCAAAGCCAACCTTTGCGGCTTTGGCGGTTAACTTTTTGGCCCGCGTTAATCCGGGCAGGGCCTTGGGCACTGAGTCAAGCAAGCTTTGCTTAGGTTCACCCGCCCGTTCCTTGGCTTTGTTGGCCTCCCAGAAGCCCTTTTGCACGCCAGCTTGGCGAGCAGCTTGATCGCCGAACACATGAGGGTGGCGGCGGATCATTTTGGTGACGGCGGCCTCGATCACGTCATCGAAGGTGAAGGCACCGACTTCAGATGCCATCTGGGCATGATAGATTGGCTGGAAAAGCAGATCGCCTAGTTCATCTTTCAGCGCGGCCATGTCGCTCTTTTCAATGGCGTCAGCAACCTCATAGGCTTCCTCAATCGTGTAAGGCGCTATGGTGGCGAAGGATTGCTCCTTATCCCA
>DATCEN010000218.1:0-3698 GCA_036510015.1 Aestuariivirga sp. | reverse complement strand
CCAAATAAAGCCTTTCGAAGTTGAGGAGTGCTCTGCCCAAAATAATTAGACCGTTCTGACTTAAAGTTTTCCACTGTAACTATGAATAGCCCCGAGTTTCCAAGACACCTTGCGGGTTCAGTTTGGACTTATCACTGTTTTATTCCGCGTTTTGGAATGGATGTCAGGTCTTGGCCCAGAGCCGACAATCCGACATCATTGGGCAGTGTCTGGATTTGACCCTGAGCAGACCTAGACTGTCCTCAACACTTCGATGGTGAGATGAGAAAGTGAGCGGAAGCGGCTCAGACGCTTGCGATAGAATCTTTGATCTCTTTTGAGATCATTCGTAACCACCGAAACTACGGCCCCGAGATGGCCCGGACCCAAGCGCCAAAGATGTAAATCAGCAAGCTTGTCGCCGTCACTCTCAATCGATTGGCGCAGGTTCTCCGTCATCGCCTTATCGGGGTTCATGTCGAGCAGAATTGTTCCAGTGTCCCGGATCAACCCGTAAGCCCAATTGGCGATCACTAGTGATCCGACTATGCCTGCGAGCGGGTCCATCCAAAGCCAGCCGAAGGCCCAAGCAAGTAACAACCCGATGATGACCAAAACCGAAACAGCCGCGTCAGCAAATACATGCACAAATGCTGCCCGCATGTTGTTGTCACTGCTCACCGATGCGTGAGCATGTTCGTGCTCTTCAAATTCGACACTGTAACTTTGCTTGCCGATATTGACCTGTGCAGTGAATTGGTGTGGCTCCGGAATATCATCGACGGACTCCAGAAAATCCCCACGGCTCACCATGCTAAAGTGCTGTGTGGTTCCGTCCGGTCGTTTCGTCTGAATTGAGACAGCTTTTGCAGACAGTTCAAGACCAGACTCAACATAAATCCGAAAGCGTGATGGCACTCCGTCTTCAAAGACTTCCAGCCGCAGAGTTCGCTTGCCAGCCTTAATCTGCTGGGACTCGTCTGCGTGACGGCCGTCATGGGAGTGGCCATGGGAATGGCCGTGGTGATGGTCACCACCGCTCAGCAACCATGCGCTTGCTACGTTTACTGCCAACCCCACCACCGCGATTGGAATCGCCTGCGTAAAGTGAATGGGCACTGGTGCAAAAAGTCGAACGACTGATTCATATCCAATCAGCAGTGCAATCATCGCCAGAATGATAGCACTGGTAAATCCAGCAAGGTCACCGAGCTTGCCAGTGCCAAATGTGAAGCTCGGATTATCGGCATGTTTGCGAGCAAATGTATAGGCCAAGGCAGCAAGCAAAAGTGCTCCCGCATGCGTGCTCATATGCAAGCCGTCGGCGACGATGGCGATTGATCCAAAAAGCAGACCACCAACTATTTCGACGATCATCATGGTCCCACAGAGCCAAATCACCGCCCAAGTCTTGCGTTCACTGGTTTCGTGTCCCTCGCCAAGAAAGACATGGCTGTGAAGATGTTCAAGGGCGCTGCTGTCGTTCATGAATAATCCTGTCTGGGAAGCTCAAATAACATAGCAGTATATTTGGCAATTGTCTCAAGCCCGCAGACATCGCTGCTGCTAGTATTGCGGACGTAGATTAGGTCAAACCCAGTAGTTGTGTTTCAGTCAAACCGTCTTTGAGGTATTCCACTACAGTCGGTTCATAGCCCGCCGCATTGATGATATCCAGAACGTTGCGCGAAGTGCCACATTCAGGATTATGGTAAATGACGATGTTCATGGTTGTGTCAAATCTGCCTTTTCTTCAGCAAATAGTCGCGAGGCCGCGAAAAGAGCTAGGAACATTCCAATTAGTTGTGCGGCAATGAATGGCAATACCGAACTTGGTGCAATGCCCGCAAAGGTGTTTGAGAACTCACGAGCAAAGGTCACAGCCGGATTGGCGAATGAGGTGGAAGCCGTGAACCAATAGGCCGCCGTGATATAGAGGCCCACCAAGGTTGGGATTGCTGCGACATTGTAGCGGATGCCGCCAAAGATCGTGACCAGAAGGCCAAAGGTTGCCGTCGCTTCAGCGATCCATCGACCCGTACCCCAACGCTGCTTCGTTGAGACTTCAAGAATGGAGAGATCAAACATGGCATGGGCGAGCCACACGCCTGCGATAGCACCGAGCACTTGGCACAAGACGAAAGGCGCAAAGCGAGACCACGGCATACGCCCTGTCATGCACATCGCCAGTGAAACTACAGGGTCGAAATGGGCCCCAGAAATCGGCCCAAGCACTGTGATCAGCACATAGAGAATAGCTCCCGTGGGGATGGTGTTGCCAAGCAGTGCAATGGCAACATTGCCGCCAGCCAGTTGCTCACCCATGATGCCGGAGCCGATGACCGTGGCGAGCAGGATCGCGGTTCCCCCAAATTCGGCGCTCAAGGATTTTTGGTCGGCTTTGGTCACGAGGTCAATTCTCCGTATTATTTTGCACGCGTTAAATTCAGCCTTGTCCGATTTCGCTGAGCCTGCGTTTGATTGCGATTTCATCGAGCTTTTCAAATGGGAGGCTGACGAATAGAATGATGCGGTTCCGCAACTGCTTGAATGCTGTTGAAAAAGCACGTTCCTTGTCGATGTCCAGCCCTTCAACAGCCGCGGGGTCTTCAACGCCCCAATGCGCAGTCATCGGATGTCCCGGCCAAATAGGGCAAGTCTCGCCAGCAGCATTGTCACAAACCGTAAAGATGAAATCCATCACAGGCGCTTTGGGCTTGGCATATTCGTCCCAGCTTTTCGAGCGATAGCCGTCAGTCGGATAGTCAAAGGCTTCGAGCGTTTTAATGGCGAAAGGATTCACAAGCCCCTTGGGTTTGCTGCCCGCCGAATAGGCAATGAAATGACCCGCACCTTCTTTGCGCAAGATGCCTTCTGCCAACACTGAGCGGGCGGTGTTACCAGTGCAGAGAAACATAACGTTGAAGAGTTTTTGTGACATCAGCAACACTCCTTGGTTGAACGCGATGCGGAGATTTCCTCAATCAATGGCGAACAAAGTTCCGGCCTGCCGTTACAGCAATCATTGAGCAAATGAAGAACGAGGCCGCGCACGGCTTCAAGGTTGGCGCGGTAGACGATTGAACGGCTTTGGCGTTCGCTGCTGACAAGTGAAGCGCGGGATAGAATGGCGAGGTGGGTCGACAACGTGTTTTGCGGTACTTTCAGCAATCGTGCCAGTTCACCCGCAGCCACACCTTCAGGCTCGTGTCGCACCAAGATTTTGAACGCTTGAAGTCGTGTTTCTTGGGCAAGGGCGGCCAAGCCATCAATTGCGATATTTGATTCCATATATCGAGATTTACAGATTTATATGACAGTCGCAAGACTTAGCTGTGACAACTTCCCGGCTTAATTGTTCGAAGTCTGGAATTGGCCCCGAGCCGACAAACTGAGGCCGTCGCGCGAAGGCTGAATTTGACCCGAAGCCGACATCAGCGGGCGTGGAAGTTACCAAACACACGACCAAACCAATATGAAATCAGGCTATCTGGCAGGGCATAGTCGATGAACACGCGAAGGCGCGAGAGCTGGGATCTCGGCACATCAGCGCGCCAATGGTCTGTCTGATTTCACGGCTGAACTTTTTGGACGAGATCGCCGCCCTGGCATCTTTCGCCAAACACTTGCACATGCATGACAGCTTTGGCCGCCAGGACGATAGCTGGATGTTCACCAAAGGTGAGCGCTTGGCTTATGGCCATGGCGATCTGCATCTG
>DATCEN010000217.1:0-4954 GCA_036510015.1 Aestuariivirga sp. | reverse complement strand
ATGGTGACCCACAGGTCTTCGCGGTCCCATATGTCTACGAAAGCGTTATACACGCGACTTTCCATGCGGTTGTTCCAAAGATACTGGTGATTGTAGATCTCCAGCATTCCGGTATTGTTCAGCTCTTTCATGATGTGCTCACGGCGTTGTGGCGCGTACCAAGTAGAAGGACCGCTGGGATTCTTCTCATCAAATTTCCAGAGCAAATCAACAAGTGGTTTCACATTGGCCGCGGGCACAGCTTGGCGGACAACGACATAGCCCTTCTTTGTCCAATGTTCCCAGTCGGCCTGCGATAACACCCGTAACGGCAGGGTCTTTCGGATATCTTTGAGTTGGGTTGAAGCCTTGGTTGTTGGATGGCTATCAGGCTTGATTGTGGCCATGGTTTGCATTTTGATCTCCGATCTTTACCCCAATGAGTGTCAGGTTATGGCGAGAGAATAAGAGCTTTGGAGAAGACATGTTGTCAGCGTCGGGCCAATTCTGATACTATTCTGGCGAATAGAGCTTAAATAGGGTGCGATGCGACCATATCTCGAAAAATTATCACTGCCATCTGATGCGTCTTGGAGCATGCTCAACCGCAGGCTCGATGATGCCATTCCGTTTGCGTGGCACCATCATCCTGAGTTTGAGTTGACGCTGACGCGCAATTCGCGGGGCCAACGTTTTGTAGGCGATCATGTGGGCAATTATGACGATGGCGACCTCGTCTTGATCGGGCCCAATCTGCCGCACACATGGGCATCGCGCGAAAAAATCCGCATGTTGGAACCTCATGTGGCGCTGGTCTTTTGGTTCAGTCAGCAATGGATCGAAAAGCTGAGCGCAGACACGAAGGAATTGCAACCGCTCCGACAACTTATCAATCGCGCGATGACTGGCTTGGCGTTTAAAAATGAATTGGGTTTGACGCTGGCGGCTGACTTCGAGGCGATTTATGAGCGCACGCCGGCGCAGCGCCTTCTCGGGCTTATCGATATTTTGTTGCGGATTGCGGATGCGGACAACGCCGAGCCCCTTTCAACGACTGTACCAAGGCAGGTGGATGGCAGCCGCTTGCGCATTGACCGTGTGTTGCAGCACCTTCACCAGCATTATCATCAACAGGTGCATTTGGAAGAACTGGCAGATATTGCGGCACTCAGTGTTTCAGGTCTGCACCGCATGTTTCGGAATCATACGCAGTCTAATGTTTCCGGCTATCTGATCGGCCTAAGGATCGGCGAAGCATGTTCACGTCTTTCGAGCACGAGCCAACCGATACAATATATTGCTGAAGAGGTGGGTTACACATCTCTTGCTAACTTTAATCGACAATTCCGCAAGCTTCGCGGCATGTCACCTCGCGAATATCGTGCGGCATTTCATGGATGAGACGCTATTTCGAGGCACACCGTGGCGAGTGGCATGAAAGCGGATTATATTAATTTAAGAGTTTCTGGCTTTTCACGACATGAGCGAAAGGCTAGACTGTGACCATGAAAATCACCAGACGTTGGCTTTTGATTGCTGCTTTCGCCACCTCGCTCGCTACGCCCACCTTGGCAGCTAATCTGGCGGGGGAACCGTTTGCGGTTTCCGATCAGGATCAGAATATGATTCCGATTTGGTTTCGCAAACAAGTCGTGGATGTGAAGACCGCAGAGCCTGTGGGCACGGTGATTGTTTCGCCACGGCATAATTATCTCTATCTCATTCTCGGCAATGGCAAGGCTGTGCGCTTTGGCATTGGCACAGGCAAATATGGTGATTGGACTGGTATGACACTTGTGGGCCGCATGGAAAAATGGCCGACATGGACGCCAACCCAAGATCATCTCAAGCGCCGGCCTGATTTGATCAAATATATTCAGGGCATGCCAGGCGGGCTCGATAACCCGATGGGTGCGCGGGCGATTTATCTTTATGACAACAAAGGCGATACGTCTTACCGCATCCACGGTACAGACGTGGCCGAACACATCGGCACCAAAGCCACTGCTGGCTGTTTTGCGATGCTGAATGCCGATGTGATCTGGCTGTATGAGCGGGTGAAACTTGGCACACGGGTTGTGGTTCTGAAAGACTAGTTGATGGCCACATGGTCGCCCACACAATATTTGAAATTCGCTGATGAACGCACCCGCGCCGCGCGCGATTTATTGGCGCAAGTGCCAGCGTTTGAGGCGCAAGTGGTTTATGATCTTGGCTGCGGACCGGGCAATTCCACGGTGTTATTGGTGGAGGCATTTCCGAAAGCGCGCATTGTTGGCATGGATAACTCGCCTGAGATGTTGGCCAAGGCGCGCGAGGCTTTGCCCAAGATTGAATTTGTTGAAGCTGATCTAGGTGCGTGGCAGGCACCACCAGATGTTGATCTCCTGTTTTCGAATGCGACATTTCAGTGGGTGCCGAAACATTTGGAAGTTTTGCAGCGGCTTTTGCGTGGCTTGAAAAAGGGTGCAGCTTTGGCAGTGCAGATGCCAGACAATTTGAATGAGCCATCACATGTGGCAATGCGTGATGCTGCCCTAAATGCTCCGTATACGGATAAATTGCGTGACGCTGCCAAGGCGCGTGATGCGTTGCCGCTGCCTCGTGAC
Organism: Aestuariivirga sp.; assembly: GCA_036510015.1. Lineage (GTDB taxonomy): Bacteria > Pseudomonadota > Alphaproteobacteria > Rhizobiales > Aestuariivirgaceae > Aestuariivirga. The sequence goes on along the minus strand of DATCEN010000217.1, from coordinate 2,366 downwards.
TATTATGCCGCGCTGAAACCTTTGTGCGCGCAATTTGATATTTGGCATGTGATTTATAATCATCCGTTGGATGGCGTTGCGGGCATTGTGGAATGGGTGAAGGGCACGGGCCTTCGACCTTTTCTTGAGCCGCTCAGTGCAGATGAACAGCAAGACTATCTCGCGCGATATGCAATTTTGTTAGCAAAACATTATCCAGTACAAGCGGATGGAAAAGTATTGTTGCGTTTTCCGCGCATTTTCATGGTGGCGGTGAAATAGCCGCTGGAACATTTTGCCGCCAAGATCATTATCCTATAGGCGGTAACTGTGGGATGATCTTGTCATGAGAATTAGAGCGGCCTTAGCGGCCCTGGCAGTTGTGGTTTGCGCAAATTCGATCGAACAACCCGTGCAGGCTAAATCTTTAGTGCAAGGCATTGAGCAAAGCCTCAACCGAATTAATCGGCAACTTTGCGCAAATATGCCATCGTCAAAGTGCAAAAAATTTAGAGCCACATCGAAGCACAAGTCTAAGGCTAAGCCGAAAGACAGTTCTGCGGCGCCAGTTACTGTGCCGCCTAAGACGATGCCCGTGATTCCTGCAGCACCTGTGACACACGCCGTTGTGCCACGACTTGCTCCTCCGCTGCCAAAGCCGCGACCTGCCGATTTAAACACTGACATACACGCGCGGGCGCACAAGACCCCTGCAATCGTGTTGCCACCGCCAGCTGTGGCAAAGGCTGCGCCGCCAGCTGTTGTTGCACCAGTCACACCGCCTGCACCTCCCCCGCCAGCAGAGGCAAAGCCTGCGCTGCCAGCTGTTGTTGCACCGGTCATACCGCCTGTGCCACCAGCCATGGCCGAACAAGCCAGTGCTTGTCTGACAGCACTTGCAGCTACGAGCACCAGTTTCGTACCTGTTCCTCAGCCCGGACGCTCATCGGCTTGCCAAATTGATACGCCGGTTCGTCTCAACAGCCTTTCCACCAAGGCCGGCGTGGTCAAGCTGCCCGATCTGCCCACAGTTAACTGTGCCTTTGCACTGAAGTTATCGCAATTTGTTAATCAGCGGGTACAAACACTGGCGCAGCAAAGCTCTGGTTCAGCAGTGACGGCCATGGGAACCGGGCCGGGGTTCGATTGCCGTGGGCGTAATGGCGATTCTTCGGCCAAGTTGAGCGAGCACGGAATTGGAAATGCAGTTGACATCGTATATTTCAAATTCGCCAACAAGTCGCAGATATTTGTGAAAGACGCGCTCAATGTGCAGTCACCGAGTTTTGGTTTTCTGCGCGATATACGGGCCGCGGCCTGCGATGAATTCACAACTGTGCTTGGGCCGGGTGCTAACAAGGCTCATGCAGAGCATTTTCATATTGACCTGGAAGTGCGAGGTGGCGGTTATCGCCTATGTGAATAGAATTAGTCTGTTGCCTTGATATTGGCTGCGATGCGGATTGCACCGCGTGCCAGTTCACGCAATTCACCAGTAGCCACGGGTTTGGCACCAAGGAAATAAAGCCCCTGGGCAGCGGCCGGGCCGTCGCTCAAATTCGGTTGGCCTTTCGTGTCGAACAGATGAGGGCTTTCAGGAAATAGGCTGGGCATATTTGGCGAAAAGCCAGTGGCCAAGATAATGCTATCGAATGGCGCTTTGCGGCCATCGGTGAATTCAACTTCATTGGTGTTAAGCCTATCCAAGCCGCCATAGATGCTGATCTTGCGGCGCTTAATCATTTTGCAAGTGCCAACATCCAGCACAGGAATTTTGCCGTCTTCACGGATGGTTTGCAAAGCGCCCTTGGGTGATTTTATCAGGCCATAGCTTTCAGGTTTGCCCAGAAAAAATCTGATCAATGGCGCATTGAGAATGTCGGCGAATCTAGGTAGCAAGAACTTTTGCACTATCGCGAAACGCAAAACTGAAATGCCGAACAATTCGCGCGGTATGATATTCACAGGCGAGCGCACGCTCAAACCCACAGCAACGCCATTCTCAGCCAAGTCGAGCGCAATCTCAGCGCCGGAGTTGCCAAAGCCAACAACTAAAACGCGTTTACCTTTGTAGGGCAACGCATTCTTGTAAGCCGTGGAGTGAATGATTTCTCCGCCGAAGGTTTTTTCGCCGGGCAGAGTAGGGCGGTTGGGGAAAGAAGCCCAGCCCGTGCCAACAATCACGATGGGGCTTTGATATGCGCTGCGTGATGTGGTGACTTGCCACTGCTTGCCGTGTGGCTTGATTGCCAACACTTTCTCTGCGAATTTCGGCTTGAGATTGAAGGTGGCAGCATAAGAGTCAAAATAAGTTACAACATCTTCGCGTGTAGGATAGCTTCCAGCGGCGCGCGGAATGGCAAGGCCGGGCAGGGCCGAAAGGTCGC
>DATCEN010000216.1:0-3139 GCA_036510015.1 Aestuariivirga sp. | reverse complement strand
GGATTTGCACAATTTTCTTGGCAGCAAGCGGGCCGGATGCAGAGAGTGTAAAGCCAGCCCAAGCTAAAGCGCCAACGAGAACCGCACCAAAAAGAACAATAAACCCAAACATCCGGATGATGACACGCCAGAACGAGCGCTTGCGGGTTTTAAAGCGCACAGGCTCTGACACGCGCGTTATGGGATCTTTATCTCTCACCACTGCGCAAGGCCTCCTCAGCTTGTAACCGGTTCACGCGTGGCGGCGCATGATCAGGCTGGCATTGGTGCCACCAAAACCAAATGAATTTGACAGAACTGTGTTGATGGCTTTTTTCTTGGCAACCTTAGGCACCAAGTCAATTGCTGTTTGCACTGAGGGGTTGTCCAAATTCAAGGTTGGTGGACATATATTGTCGCGCATCGCCAGAACCGAGAAGATCGCCTCAACCGCACCTGCCGCACCAAGCAAATGGCCAATGGCTGATTTGGTGGAAGACATTGAAACTTTTGAGGCCGCATTGCCCAGCATGCGTTCAACTGCTTTCAACTCTATCTCATCGCCTAATGGCGTTGATGTGCCATGGGCATTCACATAATCGATTTCTGTGGCATCAATCTGGGCCCGGCGCAGAGCCGCCTGCATACAACGATAAGCACCATCGCCATCTTCACTTGGCGCGGTGACGTGATAGGCATCGCCAGACATGCCGTAACCAATCACTTCAGCATAGATTCGCGCACCGCGCGCCTTGGCGTGTTCCAAACTTTCCAGCACCACAATGCCAGCACCTTCACCCATCACAAAGCCATCACGGTCTTTATCATAGGGGCGTGAGGCGGCCTTGGGGTTGTCATTGTAATTATGTGAAAGTGCCTTGCAGGCAATGAAACCCGCTATGCCTAAACGACCGATGCATGCCTCAGCACCGCCGGCCACCATCACATCGGCATCATCCATCATGATGATGCGCGCCGCATCTCCAATGGCGTGAGAGCCGGTGGAACAAGCCGTCACAACCGCGCTGTTTGGCCCTTTCAGGCCGAAGTTTATCGAGATCAGACCTGATGCCAGATTGATGAGTGAGCCAGGAATAAAGAAAGGCGAAATGCGGCGTGGGCCTTTTTCATTCAGCAATAGTGTGTTGTCATAAATTGATTGCAAGCCACCGATACCAGAGCCCACCATAACGCCAGAACGATAGGCTTGATCTTGGGTTTTAATCTCCAAGCCAGAATCTTTCATCGCTTGCTTGGCGGCAATCAATGCAAATTGAATAAAGGAATCAAAGCGGCGCTGTTCTTTAGGGTCCACCCATTGGTCTATGTTCAAGGTGCCGTTGCTGCCGTCACCGCGCTTGACTTCAAAGGCGATTTTGCAGGCAAGATCAGAAGTATCAAATTTGGTGATCACGCCAGCACCAGATTCACTTGCGAGAATATTTTTCCAAGTGGTTTCCACATCCGCGCCCAGCGGAGAAACCATGCCTAAACCGGTGATGACAACACGTTTCATGATCTTGCCTCGAAATAATCGTCCCATAGCCCGCACTGGCTATACCATACAGAAAAACGCGGGGCATCAGGTTTCCCTGTCCCCGCGTTCAGAAATTTAACAACAGCCAGGCTTTAGGCTTTCTTGTTCTTCTCGATGAACGAGATAGCATCGCCCACCGTTTGAATGTGTTCTGCAGCATCGTCTGGAATTTCGATGCCAAATTCTTCTTCAAATGCCATCACGAGTTCAACCGTGTCCAAACTGTCTGCCCCCAAATCGTCAATGAAGCTGGCTTGTGGTTGAACCTTATCGGCTTCAACACCAAGGTGCTTTACAACTATTGCTTTTACGCGGTCAGCGATATCGCTCATGTTTTTATCCCTGTTAAAAATAACGAAAGCTGGCCGAACGATGGCATTAACGCCGCCCGTTTGTGGCCTGCATGACGGGTTACTAGCACAAAACCATGACAGGTCAAAAGGGGGAAATGAGGGGTGCATATATCCCACAATTAGAGGTTACGGTCACACCATCACCATGCCGCCGTTCACATGTAATGTTTGGCCCGTCACATAGGCGGCTTCATCTGAGGCTAAATACACCACGGCGGCAGCAATATCGGCAGGCGCGCCCATGCGGCCTGCTGGGATGCGGCCCAGAATAGCTTCCTTCTGCTTTTCGTTCAGTGCGTCGGTCATTGGTGTGGCGATGAAGCCAGGGGCCACGCAATTCACCGTCACATTGCGTGAGGCCAATTCCTGCGCCAGCGATTTTGTCATGCCGATGAGGCCAGCCTTTGAGGCCACATAATTAACTTGGCCGGGATTGCCGGTAACGCCCACGATGGACGTGATGTTGATAATCCGGCCCCAGCGTTTTTTCATCATACTGCGCATGGCTGCACGGCTCAGGCGGAAGTTGGACGTGAGGTTCACATCAATCACGCTTTGCCAATCTTCATCCTTCATGCGCATTGCAAGTCCGTCTTTGGTGATGCCAGCATTGTTGATGAGAATATCAAGCGAACCCAAGGCAGCCTCTGCCGATGGAATAAGTTTTTCAACTTCTTCAGGCTTGGCAAGATTGCAGGGCAAAATATGCACCCGCTCTCCCACTTCGGCTTTGACTTTCTCCAGAACTTCAAGGCGTGTGCCGGAGATGGCAATCGTTGCCCCTGCATCATGAAGTGCTTTGGCGATGGCCGCACCAATGCCGCCTGATGCGCCAGTGATGAGTGCCGTTTTTCCGGCGAGTGAGAACATGAGCTTCAACCTTTCAAATAAGTGGCAAGGGCTGCGATTTCATCCGGTGTTCCCGCATTGATTGCGACGGCCTCTGGTGCATTCTTTTTTGCGAGTCCGGTCAATACTTTACCTGAGCCCACTTCAACAAAAGCTTTAACGCCGTTTTGCGTCATCGTAGAAACGCATTCACGCCAGCGCACGGTGCCGGTGACTTGCGCCACTAAGGCGTTTTTGATCGCCAGCGGATCAACGAGTGGGCTGGCCAACACATTGGCGATCACAGGAACCACTGGCGCTTTCATTTTCACATTGCCCAAAGCCTCTGCCATTGCATCAGCGGCGGGCTGCATTAAAGCACAATGAAAGGGCGCTGACACGGCAAGCAAAATGGCACGCTTGGCGCCTGCCGCCTTGGCCA
>DATCEN010000215.1:0-2720 GCA_036510015.1 Aestuariivirga sp. | reverse complement strand
CTGCAGCGCAACTTGGCGTGATTTTCGGCCATGAGGAAATTGCCTGTTCTGGTGTGAACCAAAACAAGGCAACCGTCTGGGCAGATTTTCGCATTGGCGCAGATGGCTACACCCGCATTCTCATTCATGACCACGGCATGTCGCCCATGCGGCTTGGCCGTCTCACGCGCCGCCTGCATGAACTTGAAACTTATCGCATGATGGCGCTGCTGGGCTTGCCTCTGGCGCGCCAAATGCAGCGAGAGCTGGGGCCGCTTGAGCACGCACTTTCATCCACAGTGGGCAGTATGCTCTCGGTCAATGGCTCATCTGAAGATAGCATGCTGCTTGGCAAACTCATGGCAATTGCGCGCGATGTGGAGGAACTGTCTAATCGTTCTAACTATCGCTTTTCGGCCACGCGGGCTTATGCAGCTCTGGTTGAAAAGCGCGTGGCTGAACTGGGCGAACAGCGTGTGATGAGTTATCAGCGCCTTGGCGTTTTTCTTGATCGGCGTTTCAGTCCCGCAATGGCCACCTGCACGGCGGTGACGGACCGGATCAATGGCCTTGCCACGCGCAGTGAGCGCGCTTCCAACTTGTTGCGCACCCGCGTTGACATCGTATTGGAAACCCAAAACCAACAATTGCTGCGCTCAGTTGATACCAATGCGCGCCGCCAATTATTGTTGCAGCAAACCGTCGAAGGCCTTTCCGTTGTGGCCATCAGCTATTACGCCATCAGCATCGCGGCAAAATTGATTGAAGGGCTCGCCGTTTATTATCCGAATCTTGATACTAAACTCACCGAACTGATCTCAATTCCAGTGATTGTCATCGCCGTGGGTTTTGCAATCTGGCGTGTGCATGCGAGATTGCAGGATAGATAGGGCGAAGCCAACTCTACACCTCCGTCGGAGAGCCAAACATTTGACCCGCCGTTGGAGCGAAAGCGAGCGAAGTTGAATTGGTCCTGAAATACACTGCAACTGCCCATCGAAAGAGAATCATGGACTGGTCAGAAAGGGCAGCCTGAAGGGAAGATGGCGGAAGATCAAAACGGCTCAGATCGCAACCGTAGGGGGCGAATGACATATAGATTAAGCTGCACTGGCAAAGCCGCGATCAAGCGCGGGCTTGGTGTTCAGCAGAGATTTGTGGAATGGCTGCGGAATTCCGGAGATTCAAATGCGCAGGCACTGGAGAATAAAATGAGTTACCGTCGTAATCACAGACAACCACCAACACCTGTGGTTCAACGGCTGGTACGACCAGGCCGATTCGCATATGATCAATGCAGGTGAGCGCACCATTACAGTGGCTCTGGACGAATAATGGTGAACAACTTAAAACGGGCCGCAATGGCATTACATTCACACAGAAACTGAGTCTCAAAGTGGGAACCGAGTCGGCATGTAAGTTTTACCCAGAATATTGCAGCGGATATTTTCAACGAATTCTCCAGATGGAACCATCAAAATGACACAGATTTTCTCAGCACGAGCCGCAGCTTGGACTTGTTTCATTGTCCTGTTTTTTAGCGCGAGCTCTTTCGCACTCGGGGCTCCCTTGCTGCAACGAATTGCACCATCAAAAACGGACACATCGATCACCAACGCCAATACGCCTCATACGGTAATAAGCGAAGGACCCGCAAACGATGGAATGCTGTTTGTCTGGCTCACCGGAACTGGCGGGATGCCCGAATCCGCTGGTTGGCCAATATTTGATACCGCTCTGGGAGCGGGCTATAATATTATTGCACTCTCCTACATTGACACCCCCGCAGTTGCACAAGTTTGCAGAGACGAAAATGTGGCCAAAGACCCAGACTGTTCTGCGCATGTTCGCCAAAAGCGCAGCTTTGGGGACAACGTTTCATCTCTGATCTCCGACCAACCCCAAGATGCCATCGTGCACAGACTCACGGCGCTTTTGAAATACCTCGCGAGCAATGACCCTACCGGCCGCTGGAACAGTTACCTCGAGAATGGCGAGCCCAAGTGGAGCAAGATTGTTTTAGCGGGTCAATCTCAAGGTGGCGGCATGGCTGCTTTCATCGCCAAGCAGAAGCATGTTGCAGGAGTGATGGATTTTTCAGGCGGTTGGGACATGTCCAGCCCGAGCAAGATCGCTAAGTGGTACTCGAATCCCAGCGCTACTCCTCCAGAGGTTTGGTACGGCACCTACGGCGCCAAGGAACCCGACGCGAAGGCCCTCGCTGATTCTTATGCAGCCATGAAAATTCCGCAAGTTCATCGCTTTCGTCTTGATAGGCCAACCAAGTTTGACCCGCATGGAGCTGGTTCCGCTGATCCTTTATATCAAGATATCTGGGTGCAGATGCTCCAGCACAAATAACGCCTGAGAATTGGAAATAGGTTCTATTTTGAATTTTGTCGCGACTTTAATTCGGCGCCGCTTATGGGCGGAAGATAGCCACAGCGCATCATCATAGAAGCGTTGGAATTACGGTGGCAGTGCATTTAATTATCTATCACCGTGCTCGATCCTCGTGTTGTGGCGGGCTGGCCGCGAGAAGACGGGGCCGGGGTGACGGCAGATAAAATGTTTCTCCCCTCGCTAGGAAAATAATGCTTGACATATATTCCTATCTCTGCCATACGCCTTCTCGTTCCTCCCACCGGGGTCTTGTTCATGACGATGATCAGGGCGGGAGAGAGCCAGGGATCGTTGGTTTGGGGAAACGTACCTCAACTAACGGGTCTGCCAGTCGGCCC
>DATCEN010000214.1:0-10060 GCA_036510015.1 Aestuariivirga sp. | reverse complement strand
ATAACGGCTGTCCAATACAGGGCCGAGATGGGATTAACATTAAGCCAATCCATGCCAATGCCCACCAAGCCCGAAAGCACAATCACGCCGTAAAAGGCGCGCGCATGCCACCATTTTTCATCTAGGCCGTGGCGCCAACGGAATGTCTCAGAGAAAGCATAAGCGGCAGAGCCGGTAAGCGTTGGAATAGCCAATAGGCCCACGCCAATGATACCAACGGTATAAAGCAGCATGGCAAATTTGCCAGCAAAGGGTTCCAACGCCTGTGCCACGTCTTTTGTTGAAGAAACCTGGGTTATGCCATGCGCATTCAGCGTCAGTGCTGTGCAAATAATCACAAAGAACATGATGAGATTTGAAAAAAATGTGCCGATGGCCACATCAATTTTACGATTGCGCAATTGCTTATTTGTGGCTCCTTGGCGTTGAATAAGAATGCGCCGCCCCATGGCTTTATCTTCTTCAACTTCTTGTGCCGATTGCCAGAAGAACAAATAAGGTGAAATCGTTGTGCCAAGAATTGCCACCACCGTGGCAAAACCACCTGCGGAAGGAATTCTGACGGTAACGAAGCTGTGCAGAATGTCTGACCAATTGGGATGCGATAAAAAACCCGTAACAATATATGCCGCCAAAGCCAACGCCAGCCATTTCAGCACATTGGCAATTTGGTAATAGCGAAATTGCACGATGGCCCAGCTGATCCCTAGTCCAAATAAAACAACATAAATATGGCTGCTAAAACCAGTGAGCAATGAAGCGGCATCGGCCATGGCCGTCAAATCAGAGCCTACATTGATGGTATTGGCGATGAGCAATGACACGCACACCACAATCATCACTGGTTTTGGAAATTTTTGACGCAAAGCACCGGCCAAGCCCATGCCAGTCACCATGCCGATACGCGCACACATATTCTGCACGGCGGCCATCAAGGGCCAAGAAAACCACGAAAGCCACAAGAGGCCAGTGCCAAATTGTGCACCAGCGATGGAATAAGTGGCAATGCCTGAAGGATCATCATCTGCCGCCCCAGTGATGAAGCCGGGCCCAAGAATGGAAAGATACTCGCGGATGCGGCTCTTGGGCGGAGCGTTTTCTGCGGCTTTAGCCTTGGCGGCGGCATTTTCAGTCATGGGCTATTCCCAAATCAGATGGTTACATGAATGTCTGCCTAGCGCATTAAATGTGCCAAACAAGTGACAATTTTCATAACCCACTAATTAGCCTTCCCTAAGGACACCGCCCTTTGCTATAGCGCGGCGAAACATCCTCCAATCATAAGGCCTTCCCCATGGACAAGATCAAGGTTGCTAACCCCGTTGTTGAAATCGACGGCGATGAGATGACGCGCATTATCTGGGATTTGATCAAGACCAAGCTGATCCTGCCCTATCTGGCAATTGACCTGCATTATTACGATCTCTCAGTTGAAAACCGCGACGCCACTGGCGACCAAGTCACCATCGACAGCGCCAATGCCATCAAAAAATATGGAGTGGGCGTGAAATGCGCCACCATCACACCCGATGAAGCGCGCGTGCAGGAATTCAACCTCAAGCAAATGTGGCGATCACCTAATGGCACGATCCGCAACATTCTGGGTGGGGTGATCTTCCGTGAACCAATCATCTGCCAGAATGTGCCGCGCCTTGTGCCAGGCTGGACCAAGCCAATCATCATCGGCCGCCACGCTTATGGCGATCAATACCGTTCCACTGATTTCACCTTCCCCGGCAAAGGCACGCTCACTATGAAATTCGTCGGTGACGATGGCAGGGTGATCGAGAAGGAAGTGTTCAAAGCCCCAAGCGCTGGCATTGCTTTGGCGATGTATAATCTCGATGAATCGATTAAGGATTTTGCCAGAGCCTCACTCAACTATGGCCTGAACCGCAAAGTTCCGGTCTATCTTTCCACCAAGAACACCATTCTCAAAGTCTATGACGGAAAATTCAAAGATATCTTCCAAGAGATTTTCGAAGCTGAATTCGCGGGCCTATTTGAAAAAGCTGGCATCACCTATGAGCACCGCCTGATTGACGACATGGTGGCCTCTGCCATGAAGTGGAGCGGCGGTTATGTCTGGGCTTGCAAAAACTATGATGGTGACGTGCAATCTGATCTCGTGGCCCAAGGCTATGGCTCATTGGGTCTGATGACTTCGGTGTTGATGACGCCGGATGGCAAGATTGTTGAATCTGAGGCAGCTCATGGCACGGTTACCCGCCACTACCGTTTACATCAACAGGGCAAACCAACTTCCACCAATTCAACCGCGTCTATTTTTGCGTGGACTGGCGGGCTTAAACACCGCGCTAAGCTCGATAGTAATGACAAATTGATGAAATTTGCTGACACCTTAGAAAAAGTGACAGTCCAAACCATCGAACAAGGCAAGATGACGAAGGATTTGGCAGTTCTCGTGGGGCCAGATCAGAAGTGGCTCACCACCGAGGGCTTCATTGACGCCGTGGAACAGAACCTACAAAAGGCGATGGCTTAAAAAGGTGGTGGCGTAAGCGCCATCCATAAACAAAAAAAGGCGGGGTCAAACCCCGCCTTTTTTATTAGATTAATTTTAGGCCGCTTGCTTTTCCACAATATCCAACAACTGGATAGGATCAGTAGGCTTTGAGAAAACGCCCATGGCCCCACCCGCGCGGGCGCGGTCAAGCAATTCACTTTCAGAATAGCCAGTCATGAAATAAATCTGTGCTTCTGGGTTGAAGTGGCGAATTTCGAGGAAGCTTTCAACGCCGTTTTTAACCGGCATCATGACGTCAAAAAAGCCAACGTCAAATTTATTGGCGGCGTAAGCATCCACGGCCTGTTGGCCATCATAAGCAATAATTACGCGGTGATTATCTGCCGCAAACAAGTCCGCAATCGAAGCGGCGTTCTCAGCATCATCATCCACAACTAGTATGTTCAATTGTCTTGCCATAGTTTCTTCTCCTCCAATTAAGCTGCAATTTGGTTAAGTTTACCAATCAATCTTTCCGGATCGAAAGGTTTATTCAAAATTCCTGTCACGATAACATCGTCCAACCCTTCGCTATCAAACCTCCCAATACTGGGTTGGGCCAATATGACGGTTGCGGGCATTTCGTGTATCTTGCGCAGCCGCGAATAGTGGCACACGCTGTCGATAAGCTTTTCTCTACTGTCCATGATCATTACATTGGACATGTTAGCTTGGTCTAAATTCCGCGCGGCAGGGATGACCTCAAATTTGGCCCCGCTCATTTCTAAACCACTACACAACGCACGGGTGAATGCCGGGCCCTGCCCCTGCGCCACAACCAATCCATTGGGTCCAACACTTTGCACCATTTCCAAAACAGCTTCAGGTGGAACAGGTTTGGTCAGCAAGCCAAGCGCACCTTTGTCCACCGCCTGCTTCAACAAATCTTCCACACTATAGCCAGACATCATGAAAACATTGGCGTTCGGGCGCAACTTTCGAATTGCCAGAAAGCTTTCAACACCATTCATGCCGGGCATCATCACATCTAAAAATGACACATCGTAATTTGCCGCGTGATAGGCAGCAATTGCCTCCTCACCACTATAGACAACACGCACCCTGTGTCCTTCCAACTCGAACAGCTCGCCCATAGAATTGGCATTATCGCGGTCATCGTCGACAACTAAAATATCAAGCTTTTTCATTATGCGGCCTCCTCTGCTAATTGTTGCACTAGAGGCAGGCGCAAAATAAAGCTCGCCCCCTCACCAGGTTTGGATTTAATTTGCAATTCACCACCATGCTGAACGGCAATCTGCTCAATGGCAGGAACGCCAAGCCCAGTGCCGAAACTTTTGGTCGTGAACAGCGGATCGCGCGTTTTAGCCAAAACTTCTGCGCTCATTCCCGGGCCGTTGTCGGTGACGGAAATGATGGCGAATTCGCCTTCGATCACGGTAGCCACTTCAATGCGTGGTTCGACTGAAGAGTTCTCCAATGGCTTGTCGCCATTGCCCACCATTGCCTCAGACGCATTTGAAATGAGATTGATGATGGCGCGCTGCAAACGCGTCTGATCAAACGGCACCATTTGCCCACCCAAGCCCAAAACGCAAGATACAGTGATGCAATCCGCAAGGCGCTTGGCTTCTTCTTCCACGATGCGCACCAGCCACGCATCAAGATCGCCTGGCTGTGCAGTAACTTTCTTGGTGCGCGAGAAATCTAACAGCTGGGTAATGATCGCATCACATCGACCAATACCATTATTGATGCGTTGAACTTGTTGTTCAACGCCTAAACCTTTATCTTGTAATTTGCGGCCGAGAACAAATGCGGCAGTGCGTATGGCACCCATCGGGTTGCGCAATTCATGGGCAATAGTGGCGGTCAACTGGCCCATCTGTTCCATGCGGCCCTTTTTTACCAACGCTTCTTGCGCATCTTTCAGTTGTTGAACGCTGCTGGCGAGATCTTTGTTAAGCCGTGAGACCTCATCATTGATCCGCTTGAGTTCGGCGTTTTCAGATATATCAACAACGCTAACAATAGCACTGCGTTTGCCGCCCTTGGCCAAATAGAGCCAACCCGAACTAATCACTAATACACGACGGCTATGCCCCCTGTGGTCGGTCAATTCACATTCCTGCCTAGAGGCATCACCTGGAAAGCCAACCGGTTTGCCAAGCGCCTCATGAAATGATGACAGAGTATGCTCTTCGGTGCCAAAATTGAAACTGGCCAATAAAAGCGGATTGGCAAAACTCACCGAGCCATTTTCTTCAAACTGAATCACGCCCACTGGCACAGTTTCAGCCAAGGCACGATATTGTTCTTCACGCTTCTTGATTTCCGTAATATCAAAATTTGTGCCTACCAAATAAGTGCTGCCATCAGGCAAAACCATTCGGGCTTTGTGTGAGGCAACCGGACGCGAAATTCCATCCGTGGAATGGTTTATTTCCTCCACGATTGAAACCTCTCCGGTTTTGATTACATTCAAATCCAGAGCCAAGAACACTTTAACCGCGTCGGCCGGATAAAAATCTGCGTCCGATTTGCCGATCAATTCGTCTTCACTGCGACCAATCAACGCGTCATGGTGTCGGTTCGAAAAAACAAAACGAGTCTCAGAGTCTTTGACATAAATTGGAACAGGTAAACTATCGATAACCTGTTCGAGGAATTTCGCATAATCCCCCTCATCTTTGCGTTTGCTTTCTAACATGTACTTTCCCTTCCCAAAATAGAACTCATATCAAGCAGCCTCAGCAGCTATCGCCAGCGGCAACAAAATCGTCGCTGTTGTGCCTCGCCCAAGTTTAGATGTGATTTGCATTGTGCCACCATGCTGGGCAGCAATTTGTTCAACCGCTGGCAAGCCAAGCCCTGTCCCAAAACTTTTAGTGGTGAACAAAGGTTCGCGCACCCGCGCCAAGTTTTCAGTCGAAATGCCTGGTCCATTGTCCGAAACACACAGTTGCAACATGTCGCCTACAATCGCGCTGGAGATTTCGATATGCGGATCAGTCGTGTGAAATTTCGCACTGCCTTCGCCGTTGCCCACCATCGCTTCGCTGGCATTACCCAACAGATTTGAAAGTGCGCGCTGCATACGCGATGGATCAAAAGCAAGAAGCCTACCCTGCGTGCCAAGTTTACAGGATATGCTGACGGCTTGCGGCAAGCGTAAAGCTTCTTCCGTCAATGTTCTTTCTAACCAGGCATCAAAATCACCCGCGGTGGGCGAAAGTTGCTTTGTGCGCGAGAAATCCAGCAACTGAGCGATGATGTCATCACAGCGCATAATGGCATTGGTGATACGCTGAATTTGACCTTCAACACCAAGCCCTTTGTCACGTGTTTTGCGTTCTAACAAAAAGATCGACGTGCGCGCGGCACCGAGTGGGTTGCGCAATTCATGAGCCATGGTTGCCGTCAATTGACCCATTTGCTCCATGCGGCCTTTTTTGACCAGCTGCTCCTGTGCATTTTCAAGTGCCTTCAAATGCTGGCTTGCTTCTTTGTTCATGGCCGCAAGATCGCTGTTCAATTTCTCCATTGCGGTTGTGCCGCTTTCGGCAGCATATCGCGCAACCTCGGCCTCTTTTCGCGCTATCTCAACGTCATCGAGTCTTGTAGCCGTGGAATTGAACATGCGTATCGCCATGCCAAGGCTAAAAATCGCGGAAACCAATGAGAAGCCTATGGTTTGCAAAATTGACCAGCGCAAATTAGACATGCGCGCGGCGCTGATACTACTTAACCGTTTGTGCAATTCAACCCATGTGCTCAACACATCCGGAAGCCATGTCTTATTTGCGGCGCGCAAAGCAGCTCCAGCTTTTTGCATTTTGCTTAACGGATCAAGCTGGGGATCAAAGGCAAGAGATTTGAAAATATCTGCCCCGGCAACCAGTCTATCGCTGCTGGCTTGCAGGAAATCATAATCTGCCAATTTCCCAGCAGCGGCTTGAGCCGATGCAATGCGACTTTTGAACTCTCTGGTATGTTGCGAAAGACCACTTGACAGTGTGCCTAGCGCCTCAACATTTTTGCTCGCTTCGGCGCTGTACCACATCGAGGCATCGGCCAGTACTTGCATTTCTCGATAGTTGACGAGAATTGCCGGAAGCAACGTCCCACCCGCTCTTGACATGGCATTGGCCTCGCGGTTACCAGTTGCGTTTACCAAAGGACCATCTCCAAGCGCAATGATCAACGCATGGGCGCGTGCCAGTGTTTCACTGCGGTCCGATGGGATTTTTGTCATGGTGTCGCGAAGCGCTTCGAACTCTGGCGTCACGCCTGCGGTTTCAGCTAACGTTGGTCCGTTTTTTAAAAGAACATTTTGTTGGTCAGACACACTCCAACCACTGGCCAAATCAACCATGGCGCGAAAAGCCATATCAACCAAATCAACGGCCGCAACATTAGACTTTGCCGAACTGAGGTCATTCAACGAGTTGAGTGTTAATACCGAACCAAAATATGCAATGGGAACCAGCAGGCAGAAAATCACCAGCCCCAATTGATATCCAGCAGCACGCAACACCAACTTTTTAACCATTCACCACCCCGGCAACGGGCTCCTAAACCACGCAACAAAACACGGCAAAACCATGACTTGCTGCACAATCTGCTGATTATGAGGTATGAATAGTAAAGAACGAGCTAACGCATGTGGCGGCCTCCACGGTGAGCCCGGCAAATATCAGCCCGCGATCAAAACCTTGGCGGCAGCGAGAGCTTCAGCGGCATGAGCACCATCTGGCCCACCAGCCTGGGCCATGTCTGGCCGGCCACCGCCGCCTTTGCCGCCCATGGGCGCGCAAGCGGCTTTGACCAAATCGACCGCGTTGAAGCGCAATGTAAGATCGGCTGTCACCGCGGCAACCACAGCACCTTTGCCGTCTTCTGCCGTGGAAATCAAAATGACGATGCCTGATCCCAACGTCTTCTTGCCCTCATCAGCCAATGCTTTCAGATCGTTGGCTGGAACGCCTTTGAGAAGCCGTGCCATCACCTTAACGCCATTGATGGTTTCAATATCCGTTGCCGCCGCGCCATTAGAACTGCCACCCATGGCCAGCTGGCGCTTGGTCTCGGCCAATTCCCGCTCCAGCTTTTTGCGTTCATCCATCAACGTATCAATGCGCGAAACCACATCGGCAGGTGCGACCTTCAGCGCCGCCGCAGCGGCGTGAAGGCGGGTGTCTTGCTCATTGAGATAAGCCCGCGCTGCTTCCCCAGCCAACGCTTCCATCCGACGTACGCCAGCTGATGATGCGCTTTCGCTCACAATTTTAATGAGGCCAATATCGCCTGTGCGGCTAACATGGGTGCCACCACAAAGTTCCAGCGAATAGATCACACGCTTTTCGTCTGGTCCGTTTCGGCCCATTGAAACAACACGCACTTCATCGCCATATTTTTCACCGAACAAGGCCATCGCTCCCTCAGCGCGTGCAGCGTCAACTGACATCAGTCGCGTCACCACTTGGTCATTCAGCGCCACTTGGCGGTTGGCCATGGTTTCAACCAGCGCCAAATCTGCCGCACTGATGGGTTTGGTGTGGGAAAAATCAAACCGCAGCCGCGAAGGATCAACCAACGAACCCTTTTGCGCCACATGCTCGCCCAACACGCGCCTAAGTGCCTCATGCAACAAATGGGTGGCCGAGTGGTGCTGACGATTGGCAGAGCGCCGCGCATTATCAACTTCCAACTCAACCGCCTGGCCAGTGCGGAACGAGCCTTTTTCCACCATGCCGTTGTGAACAAAAACATCCCCCAAACGTTTTTGCGTGTCGGTGACACGAAACAACGCGCCATCAGCGTGGCGGATTACACCATGATCTCCGGTTTGGCCGCCGCTTTCGCCATAGAACGGCGTTTGATTAACCAGGATCGCACCGGATTGGCCTTGGCTGAGTGAGGTGACATCCTTGCCATTGTGAGTGAGCGCCATCACTTCGCCTTCAGCGCGTTCAGTGTCATAGCCAAGGAATTCAGTGCCGCCCACACGCTCTCGAATATCAAACCAAAGCGTGTCGGTTTTTTCCTCGCCAGAGCCTTTCCACGCCGCACGCGCATCAGCTTTTTGTTTGGCCATAGATTTAGCAAACGCCTCACCATCAACCGCAATGCCGCGAGATTTCAGCGCGTCTTGGGTGAGATCAAGCGGGAAGCCAAACGTATCATAGAGTTTGAATGCAGTTTCTCCAGAGAACGTATCACCCTTTTTCAGAGCCGATGATTCATCAGACAGCAATTTCATGCCGCGCACTAAAGTTGTGCGGAAACGGTTTTCCTCCAACTTCAAGGTTTCGGTAATCATCGCCTGCGCGCGGATGAGTTCAGGATATGCGGCACCCATTTCGCGCACCAATGCGGGCACCAATTTCCACATCAATGGTTCCTTCATGCCAAGCAATTCGGCATGTCGCATGGCGCGGCGCATAATTCGGCGCAGCACATAACCACGGCCTTCGTTGGATGGCATCACACCATCGGCGATCAAAAATGATGACGCGCGCAAGTGATCGGCAATTACACGGTTAGAAGCCTTGGCATCGCCTTCAGCGGGTACATGCGTTTGCTCAACGATCGCTGAGATCAATGCGTGGAACAAATCCGTTTCATAATTATCATGCGTGCCTTGCAGCACAGCGGCAATACGCTCCAGCCCCATGCCAGTATCAATCGACGGCCTCGGCAGGTTGACGCGGTTGTCTTTGGTGATCTGCTCAAATTGCATAAAAACCAGATTCCAAATTTCGATGAACCGGTCGCCGTCTTGTTCAGCAGAGCCCGGTGGCCCACCCCAAATCTTGTCACCATGATCAAAGAAAATTTCCGAACAAGGCCCGCATGGACCGGTGTCGCCCATCGCCCAGAAATTGTCCGAGGTGGGGATTCTGATGATGCGGCTATCAGGCAAGCCCGCCACCTTTTTCCATAGGTTAAAGGCGTCATCGTCGTTGTGATAGACGGTCACAGAAAGGCGGTCTTTCGGCAGACCATATTCCTTGGTGATCAAAGTCCAAGCCCATTCAATGGCATCGGGCTTAAAATAATCGCCGAATGAGAAGTTGCCTAGCATTTCAAAAAACGTGTGGTGACGTGCCGTATAACCCACATTGTCGAGGTCATTATGTTTGCCGCCGGCGCGAACGCATTTTTGCGCAGATGTGGCGCGGGTGTAAGGGCGCTTTTCAGCACCCGTAAAAACATTCTTGAATTGCACCATGCCCGAATTGGCAAACATCAAAGTGGGATCATTGCGCGGCACCAGTGACGAAGACGGCACAACTTCATGGCCCTGCTTTTTAAAGAAATCGAGGAAGGTCGAACGAATTTGTGCAAGGCCAGTCATCGGTAAGTCCAAGGTTAAAACTACGCCCTCTTAGAACAACTCGGGTCGAAGTGAAAAGAAGTTTCGAAAAACGTCCAATCGCCAAAAAATGGGCCTGCCTTGGCGAAACTTTGCAATATCTTTGACCACCTCAAGCAAATCCTCTTAATTCCATCCCACCAAGGGCAATATTTAAATTGGAGATCTCCGTGATGATCAATAGGAAATTGGGT
>DATCEN010000213.1:0-4363 GCA_036510015.1 Aestuariivirga sp. | reverse complement strand
TTTGGGCAGGGGTGCCACGCCATTATAAAATCCGGGGATGGTGACCTTGCCATTTTTGTCATGAAGCGCCGCAATCATGGCGCTGAGTGCTTTAATAGGGTTGCGCGCCGGGCCGCCATAAAGGCCGGAATGTAAATCCAGCGCAGGCCCTGTCACTTCCACCTCCTCATGCACCAGCCCACGAAGGCGCGTGGTGATGGCCGGGGTTTTGTCGTCCCACATATTGGTGTCACACACATAAGCGATATCGCATTTCAGTTCATCCTTGTGCGCCTTGAGGAAAGGCACGAGTGAAGGCGAGCCTGACTCTTCTTCGCCCTCGATGAGAAACGTGGCCTTAATCGGCAGCTCTCCCGCCACTTCAATCCAAGCGCGGGCCGCTTCCACAAAAGTCATCAGCTGGCCCTTGTCGTCAGAGGTGCCGCGCCCATAGAGACGGCCATCCTTCAAGACAGGTTCAAAAGGATCGCTGTGCCAAAGCTCCAACGGGTCTACGGGCTGCACGTCATAGTGGCCATAAAACAGCGCATGTGGGGTTTTAGCCGTTGCCCCTTTGGGTGTGTAATGCGCCACCACCATCGGGCGTCCGGGCGTGGCGTGGGCCTTGGCCTCAAATCCCAAGGCAGACAGCTCTTTCACCAACCATGCTGCCGCAGCATCACAGTGTTTGGCATAGGCGGGATCGGTGCTGATTGAAGGAATGCGCAGCAATTCAAACAACCGAGACAGGCTGGCTTTCGCACCTGCTTGCGCCTTGTCAATAATGGGGGCGATATTCATCTTTACACCTCAAATAGCTTTACGAATCCGATTATGTGGGCCTAGGGTTTAGGCTTAAAAAGCATCTCCGCAAACTCCGGTTTAACCAGTGACTGAAACGGCACAAAAATTCTTGCTATCAAGAGACGGCCTGCAGGCGCAGCAGGCTTCTTCGCGCCTTGGCCGCTTCCGTAGGCGTGGCTATCAGCGCTTTGTTCTGTTCCGGAATTTTATAGATTTCTCGCTGCTGTGGAAGCGTCGCTGGTTCATCATTGCCATGCTTTTGGGTTTTACCGTGATGGCAGCACCTACGCCTGCGGGCTTAACCCATGATGGCCAGATTGTTCTGTCCATGTCTTTGATCGCCACAATTTTGTTCATGAGTGAGGCAGTGCCGCTGCCCACCGTGCCACTGATGATCATCATCGGCGAAGTAATTTTGCTGCACAAAGATCCCACCACAGTGGCTCAGAGTTTGATGACGGATTCGGTTCTCTTCATCATGGGCTCGTTGATGCTGGCGGTAGCGGTGGTAAAACAGCGACTAGACCGCCGCATCGCCTGGTGGATTGTGCGTCTAACCGGCACCAATGTTTATGCGATTTCAGTTGGAGTAACCACCGTCTGCGGTTTGATGGCCGCCTTTATCGGTGAACATACGGTTGCTGCCATGATGCTGCCGGTGGGCGTGACATTGATTACGCTCACATCAGACGATCCCAAAAAGATCCGCAATCTGGCTGCGGTTTTGTTGTTCTCCATAGCCTATGGCTGCTCAATTGCCGGCGTGGCCACACCCTCAGGCGGTGCGCGCAACGCAATCATGATTTCCTATTGGAAGGATTTTTTCTACTCGGCCTCTGACCCCACTACAAAACGCTATCTGATGGATTATTTTCATTGGGCGCTTTACGCTTTCCCGATGTTCTTGCTGCGTCTGCCTTTGGTGCCGCTTATGCTGATGATAACCTTTAAGCCGGAGATGAAAGATATCTCGCGCGCCATAGCCCGTTTGCGCACTCAAATATCCCTGCAAGGGCCGATGCGCGGCGGCGAATGGATGACCATCTTAATTTTCGGAATTACGATCTTGCTCTGGGTGGGGCTTTCGTCGCAACTCGGCCTGGGAACAATTGCGCTTATGGGCACAGTGGCTTTTCTCGTCTTCGGCCTCGTGCGCTGGGAAGATATCAATGCGGGTGTGAATTGGGGCGTTGTTTGGCTTTATGCTGCTGCCATTTCTTTGGGTGTTGAAATGAAAAGCACTGGCGCTGCCGAATGGCTGGCGGGAACCGCAATGCATGGCTTTACTGCCATTGGCGCCACTGGACCCTTAGGCTTTAACGCCGCTATTTCCATAATAACCATTTTTGTTTCCAACACCATGACAGCCGGTGCGGCGGTTGCCGTGCTTGCGCCAATCGTTCTGAAAACTTCGGTGGCCGCAGGGCATGACCCATTACAAGTTGGCTTTGTAACGGCAATTTCTTCGGCTTTCGGCGATATGACAGCAGCGGCACAGCCTGCCTTCACCATTATTTACGCATCAGGTTTTCTAAAGTCGGCTGATTTTTTCAAAATCGGTTGGAGGATGATGATCCTGTCATTCATCATTCTAATGTGCCTCACCAAATTCTATTGGCCGGTGCTGCAATGAAGTTTTTTAATCGCACCATATTGTCGGTGCGCCAAGAAGCGGCAGTCGCCAAAACCGTGGCCAATTTGAAAACAATCCGCCGCAACCGCTTTCGTATTCTGGCGTGCATTGATGGCACCGATGAAAGTTTCATTTCGGTGCGCAAAGCTGCGCGTATTGGCTGTACTTCTGAATGTGATATCATCATTCTTTATGTTCGCCCGATTGATCAAGGGCTGCATTCTGGTGGCTTACAAGTGCGCCTCGCCCGCCAAAATATGATGGAAGCCGGCTTCGAATTGCCCGGTGTTTCACACTTAAGGCGCGCTTTGGAAATTCTGAAATCCGAAGGCTTGGATGTTTCCGATTGGAAGAAAGAAGTTGAACACCAAGATGCGTTTGGAGATCCGGCAGGGGACAACAAAGTTGAGTATCTTGGGCCCGATGGGCGCAGTGTCGTGTTGAAATTGAAAACTGCACCTGACGTGGCGGTGGGTATTCTCGATCAATATGAGCTTGGCCCTTATAACCTGATCATCGTGGGCGAACCTTCGCGTTGGCGCGGTGAATTCATGTCTTTTTTTGATTCAGGCGTGGTGCAATCCATCGTCACGATTGCGCCATGCTCAGTGATGGTGGCCCGTAAACTAAATGAGCGCATGGGGTTTTTAATTGTTACCGATGGCACATTCCGTTCCATGCAGGCGGTGCGCCGCGCTGGCGTGCAGGCCCACGTGATGGGGCGTGATATTGCCGTGCTGTCGGTCGCAAAAAAAGCTGAGGGCCTGGAGGCGGCGCAAGAAGCTGTCACCAATGCTAAAGCCTTGCTCCGGGCGATGGGGATTACTGTTACTCACACGCAGGTTGAAGTGGGCGATCCTGCACAGCGCATTGTTGAGGTGGGTAATGCTTATGGCACCATTGTAGTGAGTGACGAAAAGCGCACGCATTTGCAACGCATGTTCAAAGGTTCAATCGCCACCACAGTTGTGCAAACCGCTAAAACGACCGTGCTGGATGTGAGGTAACTGAATGGCCGAGTTTAAACTCTATTGCTTTGGCGAAAGTGGCAATTCTTACAAGGCTGCTTTGATGCTGCAACTCTGCGGACTTGATTGGGAACCAATCAAGATTGAGTTTTTTACGGGTGGCACCCGCCAGCCCGATTTTAAAGAACGCCTCAATGAAATGGGTGAAGCACCTGTGTTGGAACACAACGGAAAGCTTCTCTCACAATCGGGCGTTATTCTTGACTATCTTGCCTCACTGACCGGAAAGTTCGGTTGGAATAACGATGACGAACGCCGCGAGATTTATCGCTGGATATTGTTTGATAATCATAAGTTCACTTCTTATATCTCCACGTTGCGCTATCTCATCACATTGATGAAACAGCCGGAAAATGACGTGACCAAATTTTTGTTGGGACGGGTAAACAATTCCATGAAAGTGCTGGAAGCGCATCTTGCAAAGCATGACTTCATCGCCTGCGACCGACCCACGATCGCTGATCTTTCAATCTGCGGTTATTTGTATTTTGGCGATGAACTACCTTTTGAAATCACGCCACATGTAAAAGCCTGGAGCGAAAAAATAAAGGGGCTTCCTGGCTGGAAACACCCTTATGATTTAATGCCAAGGGCCTTGGTTTAGGCGTTCTGCTCTTCAGCTGAGTCTAAATATTCGTTGAGATGTTCCATATTCTCAAAGCGCATCCAACCTTCATCGGTTTCGGCTTCAACCGTGTCATCAGACAAAATGCGTGCTGGGCGGCCCCGCACTACTTTTTCTTCAACGACATAGAGGCCGTCATCGTCCTCAGCAGTTTCTTCGTCAACAGCGCCTGGTTCCTCATGGGCAACAGCTTCAACCTTTGTTGGCGCAGGTGCAGTTGTTGCATCCATGCCGCCAATGGATTTAATCACGTCGGCCTTGGCTTGTTCTAAGGCTGAAATAGTGTCTGCCACT
>DATCEN010000212.1:0-4609 GCA_036510015.1 Aestuariivirga sp. | reverse complement strand
TATTGCTGTTAAAGAAGCAGTTTTCCCGTTTAATCGCTTCCCCGGTGTGGATGCTTTGCTAGGCCCGGAAATGCGCTCAACGGGCGAAGTGATGGGGCTTGATACCCCTTTTGATATGGCCTTTGCCAAGTCCCAGCTTGGTGCTGGCATGCGCATTCCGCTTTCAGGCAATGTTTTTGTGTCTGTAAAGGAAAGCGATAAGCCAAAGGTTCTAAAGGCTGTCAAGCAACTGGCTGAGCTTGGTTTCTCCATCATAGCCACTGGTGGCAACCACGCGTATTTTGAAAAGCATGGCGTGCCGTCAACCCGCATCAACAAGATTCTCGAAGGCAGGCCCCATATCGGCGATGCCATCAAGAATGGCGATATTGCACTGGTGCTCAACACCACGGAAACCCGCTCATCGGAATCAGATAGCAAACCCATCCGCCAGACGGCTGTGATGCAGCGTGTGCCTTATTACACCACCTTGGCTGGCATTCTTTCGGCCACTAAGGCCATCGCCGCGCGCAAGGCCAACGCCATTGAGGTTAGGCCGTTGCAGGATTATTTCCGTTAGTTGTTTTGAGAATTATTTGTGAATTGATGAACCAAATTGATCTAGCCTGCGTATCGTTCGTAGGAGGCTCACATGAAACGCATCTTCCTATTGCTTGCACTCACCATTTTCGCACATCCCGCTTTGGCCGAAGACGGGGCGGCGGCCAACGAAACTTTCAAATCTATAATTACTGAGCAACTTCAAGCTATTGCGCGCGATGATGGCGCGTCGGCCTATGCTGAAGCCGCGCCCAATGTGCAGCAAATCTTTCCCTCGCCAGACATATTCATGAACATGGTGCAAACTGGCTATCCTCAAGTTTACCGCAACAAACAATATAACTTTGGCGATGCTGGAACTGATGAGATGGGCCGACCTTACCAGAAAGTTGAAATTCTTGGGATGGACGGCGCTCGTTACACGGCGATCTATTTCATGGAACGCCAAGCTGACGGCAGTTGGAAAATCTCCGGTGTGGTTATGGCCAAAGAGCCTGAAACCGAAAGCTAAACGCCACACCCAACTCTTGCAATTTCCCGCAATCTAGTCCACATTAAGCCATGCCCGGCGGAGAATATTCTTCAGCCGGGTTGATTTTTCAGTTCAAGCGGCAGTCGCTCTGGGTTTCATCGGCCCGAAGCGAAGCATTGCCCCAAAGGAATAGTAAGATGGTCGATAAGGTGCCGATGACGGCTGAAGGTTATGCCACCATGCAGAATGAGGTGCAGCATCTGAAACAATCAGAGCGCCCACGCATCATCCATGCGATCGAAGAAGCGCGCGCCCACGGCGATCTTTCCGAAAACGCTGAATATCATGCTGCCAAGGAAGCCCAGGGCTGGAACGAAACCAAGATTCAGGAAATAGAAGATAAAATGTCGCGCGCTGAGGTGATTGATCCTGCTTCGCTATCAGGCAACACAGTCAAATTCGGCGCCAAGCTCGAACTCATTGATGGCGAAACCGATGCTGTGGTGCGTTATCAAATCGTCGGCGACTTTGAAGCCGATGTGAAGAAGGGCCGCATCTCGGTGTCTTCGCCTATTGCCCGCGCTCTGATCGGCAAAAAGCAGGGCGATGAAGTGGAAGTCCACACACCCGGCGGCAGCAGGTCTTATGAGATCAAGAAAGTGGCGTGGAAGTAAGTTTGAGCTGACGTAGTTCTAGGAGCTTGCCCTAAACTTGGGCAACAAAGCCGATATCAGCCAAATTTATAACCCCGGCGTCATACTCAATTGCATCGTGTATCTGCTATGCACTCCTCAAGCCCGGCTTCAATTTCTGGATTCCATGAATCGAAGTCTTCATGCATATAATGTCCGTGCATTTTCAATTTCATCAAAATCTGCCTACGGACATCAAAGCTGCTTGTCATTGCCTCTCTCAACGCGACGATTGCTTTGTCCGGTTGCCCAAGTGTTTTTAGTAAAAATCCGAGTTGTTCCAAACCACGGGCTTTTTCTTCTATGTTTCCAGCGCGATCAATCATTTTTTCCATAACCGGCATTGCCTCCGCGTCACGCTTTAAGATGACCAATATGCTGGCTTCGGAATCCCAGCCAGGCCAGCAATAAGTGATCTTTGGGTTTTGGTCGCATTCGGCATTTGCAGCATGCATTACGGCCAAGGCGTCATCAAATTTTTTCTCAAAAGCCAGAATCATTGCTTCTTCAAATTTTGGTTTGTATTCCTTTGGGTACTCATCACGCAAAACTTTCACCAATTCAGCCGCCTGGTCATATTCTTCGGAACCCATCAAAGCTTCGAGCTTCAAAGACAAAAATATAAGGTAGGTGTCGCGGCTGTCAAAATCTGGCGATGGGAATAATTTCTCCGCATTTATTCTATCTTTGCCGAATGATTTAAGCTGATCCAATTCCGAGATTGCATTCACATATTGACCAACATTTATATACACTTGGGCCAGAGATATTCGAGGTAATACGTAGTCCGGTTTCAACTCAGTAGCTTTTTTAAAAAGCGGAAGTTTGTCAGGAAGATCATTAGCTGGATAGATTTGTGCGAGATCACAAAGCGCCAAGGGGTTTTGAGGATCAAGAGCAACCGCATCTGAAGTTAGTTTGAAAGCCTCCTCATATTTTCCATCTCGGCGCAATACGCGGCCTTTGCTTATCATAAGTGTGACATTTTTTGGATCTATTGCGAGGCCCTTGTCATAGTTCAACCCCGCTTCAACAAAATCAGAATTCCAGTATGCCGCGTCGCCCAACTTTATAAACACATTCAAGCGATCTTCGGCTCGCAGACTTGCATCATTTCCAAGAGCCGAACAAAGTTTGGAAACCGTTTCTGCCTGATTCAAGTCGTCGGCTGCAAGACATGCATCCACGGCCTTTATCGCAATGTCATCCGCATATAATGGGATAGTGAACAACGTGAAAAAAAATGCGAAGCATAGGTAAAAGCGCAATCTCATTGTGCTCCTCCGTGAAATGCTAGCATTGTCTTCGATACAAACGTCTCAGTTGTTAGCCACTGGAGTTGTGTCTCAAAATTTTCCGCATCAGAGTTCAGCGCATTTGTATAGGAACAAACGGACTGCGATTTTCCGCTCACATTGGAAAGTGCGCCGACCAAACCGGAAATAGAACGTCCTTCGGCGGCTCGGTCCAATTGCTGTCTGGTGTCCCTAGCCAAACAGACTTTCAATCCTCTAACAGCTTCGCATAGCTTAGCGTTTGCGGGACTTGCTAAGCAGACCCTCAAGCTGTCTGCTTGAGCGCCACCAAAAGGCACATAAATTGACAAAGTGAATATCAGAAAAAAATTGAGTTTCATCGCACTTTCCCCAATGACCATTGCGTGGCCTAACATGTGCAATTTTCGATTGAATTAAGTGGATCTGTAAAATCTTAACTTAAAATGCCCCGACAACTGGTAAAGTAGATGTTTGGGTCGATCTTAGCTCACTAATTTCAATTCGCCGGTCACCCCAAGTTTGACAAGCAACTCGCGAATTTGTTCACGCCTTGTTGCCAAGACCTATCATTAGAGTTGTAGCCCATTTAACACCCGAGCTTCAAAAGTTAGGCTACTTCCCAAGCCCAATTCAAAATATATGGCTGGCGTTGCGCCATTTAAAGCAATCACCATTTCCCAGAATAACGGCCGAGAACGAACGTAAAATGAAACCGTCCGAACTGAACCACGAACCCCGCCGCGTCTGTACAATATAAATAGGTCGCCAGAATAAATAGGTCGCCAGAGATAGGCCGTGCTATGGTTAAAGCCGGGCGATAGAATGCTATCCCCCATGGGAGTTCACACGATGTCAAATGATAGTCTTCTCGTTATTTTAGTTGTCGGTCTTATTGCCGGTTGGCTGGCTGGACAAATAGTCAAAGGCACAGGATTTGGCATTCTCGGCGATCTTGTTATCGGCATCCTCGGCGCGTTCATCGGGAACCGGTTTATTCCCCAACTCCACATTCATCTTGGCACGGGTCTTCTCGAGCAAATTATAAACGCCACGATTGGCGCACTGATCTTGCTTTTTATCATTCGCCTGGTGCGTGGCGGCGGCGGCTGGAGAAATCGCTGGTAACCGGCACGTTGCCACTACCTGCTTAAAACTGAATACGCTTGTGCCTCATGTCCGATCATTGAAGCGGACGGAGGCATGAGTGCCATCACAGAATGGTTTGTTTTTTGAAGCGCCACATCGGCACAGAGCAACCCGGTTGCGCACTTCGTAAGCTGCACCACTTGCACTCACAACCGGTATGCCACCACGCACCCAAAGCGGGCCACTAATCCCTTCAGCTGTATCCTGAACCAAGCCAAGTGAAGGCTCAAACTTTGGCTCAATGGCTTTTCCGGTTACGCGGTCTTTAACGACCAACCGTCCGCCCGGGCAATGGCCGGCCTCGTGCTCAACCAATTTCGCAGCGCGCGGATCATCGCTTTTTTGTACAAGATTCCACACTTGTCCTTGCGGATCGCAAAAACGCGCAAATGCACAGAGGCTTTCAGCATCCTCAAGCACCTGCGTTGGTCCTTCGATGCGATTTGCCTGTTCTTCGTAAGGTTCAAGTGTTGCCGTCTCGG
>DATCEN010000211.1:0-4915 GCA_036510015.1 Aestuariivirga sp. | reverse complement strand
GTTCGATTGCTAAAGCAACGGGTCGTGAATTCGTGCGTATGTCTTTGGGTGGGGTTCGCGATGAAAGCGAAATCCGCGGCCATCGGCGCACCTATATTGGCTCTATGCCCGGCAAGATCATTCAGTCGATGAAGAAGGCCAAGAAAAATAATCCGCTTTTCTTGTTGGATGAAATTGACAAGATGGGCATGGATTTCCGCGGCGATCCATCTGCGGCTTTGCTTGAGGTGCTTGACCCTGAACAGAACTCAACCTTCATGGACCACTATCTTGAGGTGGAATATGATTTGAGCAATGTGATGTTTGTCACAACTTCAAACACGTTGAATATTCCTCCGGCTTTGATAGACCGCATGGAAATCATCCGCCTTTCAGGTTACACCGAAGAAGAAAAGGCTGAGATTGCCAAACGCCATCTTGTGCCCAAGGCGATGGAAAATCACGCGCTGGATAAGAAGGAATTTGAACTGGGCGCTGATGCATTGAAGGTGATAATTGAAAATTACACCCGCGAGGCAGGCGTGCGCAGCTTAGAGCGTGAGATCAACAACATCGCCCGCAAAGTCATCAAAGATTTGATGACCAGCAAGAAAAAGAAAATCAAAGTGGATGCAGAGGCAGCCAGGAAATATCTTGGTGTACCAAAGTATAAACATGGTTTGGCCGAGAAAGAAGATCAGGTTGGCGTTGTCACTGGTTTGGCATGGACGGAAGTGGGTGGCGAGTTGCTGACCATTGAAGCCCTTATGATGCCCGGCAAAGGCAAGATGACGGTGACTGGCAATCTCAAAGACGTGATGCGGGAATCAATCTCTGCTGCATCGTCTTATGTGCGTTCTCGCGCCACAAGCATCGGTGTTAAGCCACCGCAGTTTGATAAGCGAGACATTCACGTGCACGTTCCTGAAGGTGCTACACCTAAGGACGGCCCATCAGCCGGTATTGCCATGGCAACGGCGGTTGTGTCTGTGATGACGGGCATTCCGGTGCATAAAGATGTGGCGATGACCGGCGAGATCACCTTGCGTGGACGTGTATTGCCCATCGGTGGCCTTAAAGAAAAACTGCTGGCCGCACTGCGCGGTGGCATTAAGAAAGTCATGATCCCTGATGAAAACGTCAAGGATTTGGCTGAGGTGCCAGACAGTGTGAAGAACGGCATGGAACTCATTCCGGTTTCACATATGGATGATGTTTTGAAACACGCACTTGTGCGCCAGCCCGAGCCTATTGAATGGGACGAGGTGGCTGAAGAAGCAGCGGCAGCGGCACGTGCTGGTAAAACTGGCGGCGAAGAAGCTGCAACCGCACATTAATTATCAGTGTACTGACAAAATTAGAACCCCGGTGGCGACGCTGGGGTTTTTTACGGTTGGTGTTGGAAACTTTAAATCCAGCGCCGTGTCACAGCTTTCCAATTGGTAAAATCCTGGCCGAAGATTTGCGCCAGTTCTGCCTCTTCGGGCCTGATTACAAAAATTTCCATCAAGATCACATAAGTAATGATGCCTGTTGCTGCTGCCGGATAGGAAAGCGAGGCAAGCGCAATAAGCGGCATCAGAAAGGCGGCATAAATGGGATGGCGCGACCACGCGAAGATGCCGCTTGTCACTAATGTTTGCGGCTTGCCAAAGGTGGAAGCGAGCAGAGATTTTTTCATGTGGCGTTGAATCAACATCACCGATGCGATGAAGGCCACATAAGATAGTGGCAGCACAATCATCGCCCCCTTGTTGTTAAGAATCTCGGCCAAGATGTTTGAGCCGCCAGCAACAATACAACCAATGAAATAACTAATACCTGAGATCCACGCGGATGGGTCAATCACATGTTTGCGTTTTACAGTTGTTTGGCTTGTCATAAGAGATGGCCCCACGGGTTTGGCGCGCAGATTAGTGGCCAGTTGCCTCTAAATGGTTAAGGCCCTTGCAGGGGTTTTGGCGCTTGGGCAAAGTTAGCACATGAGTGAGACCTCGCCACCCCTGATTCTGCCGGATGACAAGCGGGCAGGGGTGTGGGTTTTTAGCATCCTGTTTTTTATTGATTCAATGGCCCGTGCATTTTCCACCGGTGTTTTATCGATTCAGGCCTATGATTTGGTGGGTTCCACCCAGAAAGTTAGCATGCTGGCGGGGCTAACATCGGGCACCGTTCTCGTCATAACGCTGCTGATGCCAATGATGTTTGGTCACGTGCGGCGCCGCTGGGCTTATACAACGGGTGCGCTATTGTTGGTGGCAGGGAGCTTCGCCCTTGGCAGCTTCACACTGACTGGCCAAATTGCTGGTGCCATTATGCGCAATGCTGGGGCATCAATCACCAGCGTTACTTTGCAACTCTATATTCTCGATCACATCAAGAAGGTTGATCTTACGCGCAGTGAGCCACTGCGCCTTGGACTTTCGACATTCGCTTGGGTGGTTTGCCCTTACGCCGGAGTTTGGCTCTATCAAAACTATGGGGCCATGGCTCCACAGTTATGTGCGGCGGCCTCGGCTCTCACGCTTTTGGCAGTGTTTTGGTATTTGCGTTTGCAGGATACGGGCGTGTTGCAAACGGGCACGATGCAACCCTTCAACCCCATCGCCAATGTGAAGCAGTTCATAAGCCAGCCGCGCCTCAGGCTTGCGTGGCTGATCGCATTTGCGCGCTCAGGCTTTTGGATGGCGTTGTTCACCTATGGGCCATTGCTGATGATTGAAGGCGGCATGGGAAAGATCGCTGGCGGAGAAATTATCTCTCTCAGCCAATTGTGCTTGCTGTTGTCATTGTTGTTTGGATTTGCGGCAAAGCGCTTAGGCTTGCGCATGGTGATCACGCTTTGCTTTGTTTTGATTTGCGGAACTTCGATACTCGCTGGTGGGTTTGGCACAGCGGCACCGTGGGTGGCAGGCGGATTCCTACTATTGGGTGCTGCTGGGGCTTCAGGCATTGATGCCGTGGGCGGCATCGCCTATTTGCGCGCTGTAAAATTTCATGAACGCCAACGCATGACGGCGGTGTACCGCACGTATTTAGAACTGTCAGATGTGCTGCCGTCGCTCATCTACATGGTGGTGCTGCGTTATGCCGATGTGTCTATTGTATTTGTGCTGATAGGTGCATTTGCAGGCTTTGTGGGCCTGCTCAGCTGGCGGCATTTACCAAAGGGGATGTGACGGGCAGCCTAGGGAAGGGGCGGAACAACATTGCAATAAAGAATGCGCCAATGCCCATGCCGAAGCTGGAAAGATAGAGCCAACCATAATTGCCAGTGGTGTCAAATATCCAACCACCCAAAACCGGGCCAGTTGCCATGCCAAGCCCACCGGCCAGGCCCATTGCGCCCATCATGGTGCCGAGAATTTGTAACGGATAATTTTCGCGCAGCAAAACGGAATAGAGCGGCATTACACCTGCATAGATAAATCCAAAGACAGCGGCTGAGGAATAGAAGGCAGCAAGATCGCGCGAATAGAAATAGCCCAATGCGCCGATAGCTTGCACCAACAGGCCCACCACTAAAACCCATTTCGCGCCGAACTTGTCACCCATCAAACCAAAGACAATGCGGCCGGGCATGCCAGCGAGCCCCTCAACACTATAGATGGTGACGGCGGTGAGGGCGGGTATGCCGCACGATATGGCATAGCTAACTGTATGGAAAATGGGCCCTGAATGTGTGGCGCAGCAAAAGAAGTTGGTGAAAAATAAAACCAGAAATGGTGCTGATGCAAATGCTTGGCGGCGCGAGATTACTGGCGCAGATGACACTGCGGTTTGGGTCTTAGGCTTTTGGGCCTGCTCAAGGGCCGGAGACTTTCGCAAAAAGAAGCAAGCCGGAACCATAATCACTGCGGCCACAAGCGCCAGGATCATCATTGCGGTGCGCCAATCGTAATGGGTAATCAGCACCCCAGAGAGTGGTGACATGGTCACAGGGGCCATGCCTATGCCCGCGGAGATCAGCGAAACGGCAAGGCTTCGCTGGGTTTCGAACCATCCAGTGACAGCCGACATCAGTGGGGCAAAAAACGCCGCCATCGAGACACCCATCAACACCCCATAAAGCGCTTGGAACATATAAAGATTGGTGACGCGGCTAACGGCTAACAAAGTGAACACCAACAGGCCGGTGCCTGCAAGACACACAGCGCGTGGGCCGTATTTATCCGATAAGGTGCCCCAGGCCACACCCGCAAAGCCCATCACCAGAAAAGCAATGGTCATGGCGGTTGAAATACCGGTGCGTGACCAGCCCGTGTCCTGCGACATGGGAATGAGGAATACCGGCAGTGAGAACATGCAACCCATTGCCACGCAGCCAAGTAAGCCACCTGCAGCAACAATTACCCAACGATAGTTTGAAGCCATAGTCATTGTCTTCTCCTGCCATTTGAATACCCAGCGACTATTATATGCCGGAGATTCAAATTCAACCACATTGTTGAATATATGACGGTCGAATCCATTTGTCAACCATTTGGTTGAATGAATATGAATATAAAAAACCCCACCATCACTGGCGGGGTTTTGTCGTCTGATTGATGAGCGTGGATTAGACGCTGTAATACATGTCGTATTCCACTGGATGTGGGGTCATGCGGTAACGGTCTTGCTCTTCCTGCTTCAGGTCGAGATAGCTTTCGATCTGATCCTTGGAGAACACATTGCCCTTGGTCAGGAACGCATGATCAGCCTTCAAGCTGTCAATGGCTTCTTGCAAGCTGCCGCAAACGGTTGGCACTTTGGCCAATTCTTCTGGCGGCAGGTCATACAAGTTCTTGTCCATGGCTTTGCCTGGATGAGTCTTGTTCATGATACCATCAAGGCCAGCCATGATCATTGCCGAGAACGCCAGATATGGGTTCGCGGTTGGATCTGGGAAGCGCACTTCAACGCGCTTGGACTTAGGGTTGGCCGTGAACGGAATGCG
>DATCEN010000210.1:0-3318 GCA_036510015.1 Aestuariivirga sp. | reverse complement strand
CGCGGGAAGGAAGAAGTTGCCCGCGGGCGGCAGATCATCATTCTGCCCGAAGGCACGAGGCGGGCGGTGGGCGCTGAGCCTGACTACAAACCCGGTGCTGCGGCGTTATATAATGCGCTTGGTGTGCCCTGCGTGGCCTTTGGTCTTAATGCTGGATTGTTCTGGCCACGTCGTCAATTTTTGCGAAAGCCCGGCAAGATCGTGATTGAGTTTTCAAAGCCTCTGCCTTCTGGCCTGCCCCGCAAACAATTCGATAAGGTGATGCAGGACACGATTGAAGACATCACCAATCGGTTGATTTCCAAAAATCGTTCTTGACATGTTCTATTTATTGTTCCATATCCGTTCTCATGCAGATATTTGGATCACCCATTTCAAAAACCGCCAGCGCCGATTTACCGGAGCTTTCTGAACGTTTCTGGTTTTGGCGCGGCGCTTCTGGCCAAAATTATATTCATTCGGTTTATGCGCCTGATTCATGCCCGCCACTGCCCGGTGCGGTCTATGTGGGGGTCAAGCGCTCTGGTTCCATGCGCTTGGCTGTGGCCGTGGGCCGCTTTGGGCCATTCTGGGATCATGCCAGCCCGATGGCTTTAGCTGATAGTTTTGGTGATTGCGATGAAGTGCATGTGCATCTTCTGGCACGCAGCCCAGAAAGTGCTGAGGCAGTGCGGGCTGATCTTGTTGCAGCCATGCTTGATAATGTGCCTGCTGGTTTTGCTGGAGAAAGCAGATCTCAACCGCAATCAAATCACGTGCGGGGCGAGCAGCTCCAAGCTTTCGTCATGAATGCCAAGCTGCCGCAGATGCAAGATCGTATTTGCCACATATTGGCGGCATGAACCTTTGGTGCCCTGGCCTTGGCCGATATAGGCCAAAAGTTTTTCTGTTGGCATCTCAGCTGCAAATTGCTTGCTTTGCCGATTGGCCACATAGGTAATAGCAGAAAGCGCCTGTGAACCTCCCATCACATGCACGGGCAGTGACTTTTCAACATAAACATCGCCCAACATCTCGCGTTTGCGAACGCGGTCAATCACTTCCGCCCAAACTTCATCTGCGATGTCATAAAGCAGGCCCTCACAGAAGCCGCCTTCATCCAAGCCCAGCACCAGCCCAGGAAATTCCGGCGTTCCACGGTAGTGATGTGAAAAGACTGAAAGCCTGCGATGAAAGCCAACAAGGCGCGCGTGCCTCGCCCCCACAAATTCAAATTCTGGCCGCCACATCAGAGAGCCATAGGCAAAAATCCGTTGCGAATTTTGTGTGCTCAAGTCTTGTCACGTCCAAAGTTAGGCGCCGCGGTATCTTGCCCAGCCGCAATAATGCCGCGCCGCACTTCTCGCGCCCGTGTGAAAAGATTAAACAATGTTTCGCCATCGCCCCAACGCACGGCACGTTGCAATACTGCCAGCTCCTCGGTGAAGCGACCTAGCATTTCC
Source organism: Aestuariivirga sp. (assembly GCA_036510015.1). Taxonomy (GTDB): domain Bacteria; phylum Pseudomonadota; class Alphaproteobacteria; order Rhizobiales; family Aestuariivirgaceae; genus Aestuariivirga. The sequence continues at coordinate 1,876 of DATCEN010000210.1, read as the reverse complement.
AAGACTGCTTCCTTGTTGTTCAAGAAAACATCGCGCCACATGGTGGGATCAGACGCGGCAATGCGGGTGAAATCACGAAAGCCTGAAGCCGAGTATTTAATCACTTCTGAATCAGTCACTGTCTCGAGATCAGCCGCTGTTGCCACGGTATTATAAGCAATCAGATGCGGCAAATGGCTGGTGATTGCCAAGACCAAATCATGATGATCTGCCGTCATCACATCGACGTTGGAACCCAGTGCCTCCCAAAACTTTGTCAGCTTTTCAATTGCAGCAACATCCGTGCCAGCAACAGGCGTAAGAATACACCACCGATGATGAAACAATTCGGCAAAGCCTGAACGCGGCCCCGATTGTTCTGTGCCAGCAATTGGATGGCCGGGAATGAAGTGAACGTTCAAAGGTAAATACGGCGCGCAGTCTCTCACGATTGCGCCCTTCACAGACCCCACATCGGTGAAGATGGCACCTTCACGTAGATGCTTGCCTGTTGCTTCGGCTAATGCTGCGCAAGCTCCAACCGGAGCACAAAGGATAACCAGATCAGCGCCCTTCACGGCATCTGCCGGGTTTTCAAAAACCTCTGAAACCAAACCAATTTCCAAAGCCACTTTGCGTGTCTCAGCGCTTTTGGCATGACCCACGACAACCTTGGCCAGGCCTTGGGCTTTCACACCATGGCAGATAGATGAGCCAATAAGGCCCAAGCCCAAAACAGCAATTTTCTCAAACATGGCACTCATGAACGAAATTCTTTCAAACTGGCAACCACAGCATAATTTGCCTCTTCAGTGCCAACACTAAGCCGCAACGCCGCAGGCAAGCCATAAGAAGAAACGGCGCGCAGAATCAAGCCGTGAGATGAAAGAAAATCATCTGCCGCCTTTGCCTGTTCAGCAGTATCAAAATGGATGAGCAAAAAGTTGCCCACTGATGGCGTTACCTTGTAACCAAGTTTTGCAATTTCGGTGGCAAGCCAATTCAGCCATTTTGTATTATGGGCAACAGCAGTATCAACAAAGCTTTGATCTTCGACCGCCGCAACACCCGCGCGTAGTGCCGGCAAGTTTATGTTAAAAGGCCCGCGAATACGGTTGAGCACATCAGCAATCGCTGGCGGGCAATAAGCCCAACCCAAACGCAAACCCGCAAGGCCGTAAATTTTAGAGAACGTTCTCGTCATCACCACATTGTCATGGTTTTCAACGAGTGCCGCGCCCGCATCATAATCATTGGCCATTACAAACTCAGCATAAGCCGCATCCAGTACTAATAATACATGCTGCGGCAGACCCTGGTGAAGGCGTTTAACCTCGGAAGCTGTGAGATAGGTTCCCGTTGGATTATTGGGATTGGCTAAAAACACCATCTTCGTTTTGGCAGTTACGCGCGAAAGGATCTCGCCTACATCAGCACGAAAATCTTTTTCCGGCGCCACAATCGCTTTCGCCCCATTTGATGAAATAGTAATGGGATAAACCAAAAAACCAAACTGCGAATAGATCGCCTCGTCGTCCGGCCACAAATAAGCATGGGCCAAAAGTTGCAACACCTCATCAGAGCCTGCGCCGCAGACGATGTTTTCAGCCTTAAGCCCGTGTCGCCTTGCAAGGGCTTCGCGCAAAGCCAAGGCACTGCCGTCTGGATATAAAGCTATATCTTTGGTCGCATCAGTGAAAGCGGCAGTGGCTTTGGGGCTTGCCCCAATAGCAGACTCGTTGGAGGAAAGTTTAAACACCTTGCCAGTCTTTGCGCCAGATTTACCCGGCACATAGGCATGAATCTCCATAATGCCTTTTTTGGGCGTGGGGCCATTTATGGATTTGGTGCTCATGTGGGTCAACTCTCAAACATCAAACTCATGGCTATAAGGCGC
>DATCEN010000209.1:0-2216 GCA_036510015.1 Aestuariivirga sp. | reverse complement strand
AGCACCTTATGTGATGTTCACCACAATCGAAACACGCGATTGGAGTGTGGCTGACCAAAAGGCCCATGAGAATTTCGTGACACTAGAAGTGAATTCCAAAAGTAGGTCCCGCGCTCAAGCGCAAAACATTGTTCAAGAGATTGAGTTGGCGCTTGATGGTGCAGCGCTGACATTAGTTGATAACAATCTGATCAATATGCGTTGCGTCTTCATCTCTGCGGCGCGACAAAAATCTGTGGAAAATTTTTCTGCCACCATGCGTTTTCGCGCTGCCACTGAACCTAAAAGCTAGGAGTAACCCATGACTGCTCAACGCGGCCGCGATCTGCTGCTCAAAATTGATTCCACCGGTACGGGAACCTATGTGACAGTGGCTGGCCTTCGCACCAACACATTAACATTCAACGCCGCTTCGGTGGATGCATCAGCACAGGATTCCGCTGGCGCCTGGCGCGAATTACTCGCAGGTGCTGGTTTGAAATCCGCACAAATTAAGGGCACGGGCATTTTTAAAGATGCTGCTTCTGATGCTGTAATACGCGGCTATTTCTTCGCAGACACCATAGTGAATTGGCAAATCGTGATCCCCGATTTCGGCACGGTGACCGGACCATTTCAAATCACCTCACTCGATTACGCTGGCAAATTCGATTCAGAGATGACGTTCGATCTTTCGCTGGCGAGTGCTGGCCAATTGAGCTTTGCGTGAGGGCGGCATGGTCAACAGACATCGCGGAGAAATTGAAGCAGAGCTTGGTGGCACGACTTACACTTTAGTGTTGACGCTTGGCGCCTTGGCGGAAATTGAACACGCCTATGGTGGCGAAGACATGATCGCCATTGCCGAGCGTTTTGAAAATGGCCGGATCAAAGCCACAGACGCCATCATAGTGATGGGTGCAGGCCTTCGCGGCGCTGGGGCCAGTATTTCTGATGAAGAAGTCTCAAAGCTCTCTGTGCCTGGCGGTGCTGCCGGCTATTTGCGCATCGTCGCTGAATTATTGAAAGCAACTTTTGGCGCGTGATGAGAAGCGGCAGAGAAATCAAAATTTCCGTGGGGACGCCTGATGCGCTTTGGCCTTGGCACGTTGCATCTTTCTCCAAAAGAATTCTGGCGCAGCACACCGCGCGAATTGGCCGGTGCATTCGGACCTGCCCCTCCCCAGCCTCTGCTGCGCCAGAACCTAAACTCTTTGATGGAGCAATTTCCCGATGAAGCTTGATCAGCAAAGCGCAGATAATCTTTCGCAAAGTGTTTCTGCTTTAAAATCTGAGATGGAAGATCTCAGCACCTTGGCCGACACTTTCGGCAATAAATTGGTGAGCAGTTTTGCCTCCGCTGTTATTCATGGCAAAAACCTATCTGATACTGTAAAAAGCATGGTGCTCAGCCTTTCTCAATCCGCTCTCACGGCGGCGCTGAAACCCTTGAGCGATTCAATCGGAAGCCTATTCAGCGGGCTTTTTGCCAATGCCAAGGGCAATGCCTTTTCAAACGGCCAAGTGTTGCCTTTCGCTGGTGGTGGCGTGGTGAATTCACCCACGTTGTTTGGAATGAACGGTGGCTTGGGCCTGATGGGCGAAGCCGGGCCAGAAGCGGTGATGCCCTTAGCGCGCGGGCCCGATGGTGCACTCGGTGTGAGAGGCGGCGGTGGCAGTTCCAACGTTACCGTCAACATTCAAACGCCGGATGTGCAAAGCTTTGGCCAGAGTCAAAATCAGGTTGCTGCATTGGTAAGCCGTGCTTTGGCGCGTGCGCAAAGGAATATGTAACATGGGTTTTGACAATGTGAGATTTCCACTGTCGATCTCGCGCGGGCTTTCTGGCGGGCCAAACCGGCGCACTGATGTGGTGATGAGTGCGTCGGGCCATGAAGAGCGCAATGCGCGCTGGGCCGATAGCAGACGCAGCTATAATGTGGGTTACGGTGTGAAATCCGTTGATGATTTGCAAAGTGTGATTAGCTTTTTTGAAGAACGACGTGGAAGGCTTTATGCTTTCCGTTTTAAGGATTTCACGGATTACAAATCATGTTTGCCAAAACAAACCATAACCGCAACTGATCAAGTGATCGGAACTGGTGACGGTGTGAGGCAGACATTTCAACTTACAAAAACGTATGGCACTGCGCGACCATGGACGCGCACTATTGTAGCGCCGGTTGCGAGCACGGTTATTGCTGCGGTTAATGGTGTGGCTTCAACTGCTTTTGCTG
>DATCEN010000208.1:0-4645 GCA_036510015.1 Aestuariivirga sp. | reverse complement strand
ACGAACGCAGTTAATCCTCTGTGAAACCATTTAGCGCTTTTGTGTGGTTCTATGAACGGAATCAACGAATCAGCTTGGCCTTCGCCAGACATGGCACAGCCCACGGCAGCGCCGCGCCGGGTCAGCGCTGACTCGTTCCGTCGCCTCACTTCATTGCTGAAAAAGCTTGAGCCCATTACGATTGTGGTTCCTGATCTAGCGCCGGTTGTTATCCCTTTGCCTGTAATAGCTGCGCCCGTTGAAGTTGCGATTACGCCTGCGCCACTCCAGCCGGAACTAGTTGCTGAACCCGCTATAATTGTTCCGGATGCGCCGATTGAGATACCTCCAACACCCATTGAGATGTCTCCATCAGCTGTGGAAATGCAGGCAACTCTGCCCGAAGAGATTCCCGGCGTTGAAGTGTTGGCTGAGCCCGCACCTATCGTTGCAGAAACTCAACTGAACATTCCAGAACCTCCAGCGGCAGAACCGCTACAGAGCCCCATGCCAGAAGCGCTGTCTGCGCCGGTAGCTGAGCCAGTACAGCCGCCAGCTGTCGTGCAAGTTCAGCCATCGGCTGCCGTGCCCGTTCCGCCTTTAAGAGCAGCCACAAGCCTGCTGCGTCGCCAACCAAAGCGTGACATATTCGATGAAATTCCAACCGTTCCTAAAACCAAAGTGCTGGAGCAACTTAGCCCAGCGCAAGATGCAGAACAGTCTGAGCTTGCCCGCTCTTTGATCGATATGATGTCAGGTGCAGGTGCTGGCGGCGGCCAGCCGCATGAGCGCGCACTCGCTGCTGATACCTTGTTGCGAATGTTGCCGCGCCTCTCACAAAGCATACGCGTGGTTTTGGCACAGCGTCTTTCGATGATGGATACACCACCGTCTTTTCTGGTTTCGAGGCTTTTAGTCGATCAGGATGTTACAGTCTCGGGCCCATTGCTCGAAGATTGCATGCAGATTGCTGATGAAGATCTTTTCCCTGTAATAGACCAAGGCAATCAAGAACAATTGCGTATGATTGCCCGCCGTAGGCGTCTGAGCCGCGCCGTGACCGAAGCTTTGGTGGCAGGTGCTGATGTTTCTGTGTTATTGACTTTGGTGCGCAATGCGGCAGCTGAAATTCCACAAGACGGCTTTGCAGAGTTGGCCCGTGTTGCGTCTGAAAATCCTGAACTGTTGGCCCCATTGTGCATCAGGCAGGATTTGCCAATCCATACGGCCTTTGAATTATTCTGGTCTGCGCCAGTGCAACTGCGGCGCTATTTGCTCACCCGGTTCCTGACGGACTCTGAAAACCTCACCCGCATCTTGCGCATCACGATGAAGGGCGAAGAGGGTGGCACAACATCTATTTCGGTTGAAGACGTGGGTGCCGGTCTTCTGCAGGCTTTGGCTGGGCAAACGGATGAAGCGGCAATGAAGGTGGCGGCGGCCGTCAAAGTGACTCCTGCCACAATCGAACGTATTTTTGCAGACTCCTCTGGCGAGGCCATGATGGCATTGTTAAAAGTTGCTGGCATTTCGCGTGCGGAGTTGGCGACAAATTTGCCAAACTTCGTTGCTGGAGAACACGCATTGATTGATCCAAGTCGCAACTTTGAAGAACTTCAGGCGGTGTTTGACCAGCTTTCCTACACCAAAGCCCGAATCCTTCTCACTTATTGGGATTGGGCCAGCAACAAGAGCGGCCCTTACGCCACGCATCACTAGCGCATCGGGCGAGCAAGTGGAATCACTTGAGAAGTGAGATATGCGCCAATTGAGTCAACGCAAATAAAGTTCCATCAGATTCCGTGAGACTCTTGCGGATCAGCTTTCGCGGATTCATAAGCATTGCATCGGATTGCACCTGCTGATTCGGGAAACTGGGTGGAAATGAAGTTAGGCATTGAGAATAGCGCATTTCGTGCGCAGCTAATTGTGCCAGAACATCGGCAGCTGTTTGATTATTGGCTGGAATGCTGTGCCGGCCGTAGCATGCCTTGCCGCTCAGAAATTAGCCCCTTGCGCATCGGCAAGCTTCTGCCGGGAATTTCCATCATCAATGTGGCCGAAGACGTGCTGAATTCAACCTTCAGACTTGCGGGCACGAGACTGCGTGAAATCCATGACCGTGAAATCACCGGCCAAACGCTTGATGCGTTGGATCTGGGACAAAAGCGCGATTATTGGTTGGCTGCATATCGCCGCACGGCCGATGAATGCCTACCATCGCAGGGCGTATTGAAGGGCCCGCGCTTGCACAAAGACCATTTGGTGCAATATTGGCTGCGCTTACCTCTGGGGCCTGTTGGTGCAAGCCGCGCACAAATGATTTTAGGGCATGACCATTTTGCCGCCCTGCCAGTTGCTGAACAACGCGAATTGCAAAGCGCCTAATTTATCCCTGGCCAAAAACGACTATTGACTTTTCGTTCTCAGTTTGTTCTATATATTCCTACAACAGGAATATGCACATGGATCATACAATAGCTTCTGAAAGCCCGCTGCTTCGCCTTTTGCAGCGCAAAGATCACAAGGGCCATTCCTACATTGATGCCAAACAATTCGCTGCCGGAGAGCGTCTGCGCGCCGATTTTGAGCGCGCTCAACTATCGCCACGTGTCACCAGCGCTTATGCGCCTTCCTCAGGCTCAGGCGGTCGCCACTGGCAGATGAGCGATAATTCCATTGAGCGTATGAACTTAGGTGCCATGGATGCAAGAGATCGCCTGCGAGCGGCTTTTGAGGCGGTGGGGCCGGAACTGTCTGGTGTGCTCTATCAGGTCTGCTGCCTCACTGCGGGCTTTGAGGCGGCTGAAGCGATACTCAATTTGCCACAACGTTCTGGCAAAGCCGTGTTAGCGCTTGGTCTCACACGTTTGGCGCGGCACTATGGTTTTCTGAAAGCATATCACCCAAAGGATGGCAGCAAAATATCGCATTGGGCGATGGATGATTACCGGCCAGCGATCACGCCGCCAGCGCATCAGCCTTAATGCGCTTCACCATTGATGCCACACCATTGGAGCGTTGCGGAGTGAGATGTTCAGTGAGGCCGAGTTTGGCAAAGGCAGCTTGCGCGTCATACGCAACGATGTCCGCTTTGCTCAATCCTTTGAACATCAAGAACACCACAGCAATGAGGCCCTTCACAATCAGCGCATCACTATCGCCGATCAGAGCTAATGTGTTGTCTGGCAACGTTGTGGAATGAATCCAAACTTGGCTGGCACAGCCTGACACTTTTGTGGCGGCGGATTTCAACGCCTCACCCATAGGAGGAAGCGCACGGCCAAGCTCAATCACATGGCGGTAACGGTCTTCCCAATCATCGATGAGTTCAAAATCAGAAACCAGTTCAGCAAAACTTTGCGTCATGAAAGAGAGATAGCGATGCGGGCGGGTGATGACAACCCTGTGGGCCTATTCCTCAGACGCGCGCAGCAAATCATTGATGGTGGTGGGCTTAGGGTCATTCAGCGTGGCTAGACGCAAAGGCGCTTGGCCAGGCTTGCTATGGGCCACAACCAAGGTGGGTTGTGCGGGCTGGTTGTACCATTCATAGGCGAGCTTTGCAGAATATTTGGCCTTGGCCTCAGCTTTTGAATAAATATAATAGCCCGTCACGCACACCTGTGGGCGACGCTCACAAAAGCTCTTCGCGTCGGCGACTGTTTCAGTGGCAGCATAAAGCGTGGCCATGGTTGAAGCTTGCACGGAAGGCTCCCCTGCCACATTCTCTGTGGCAGGCGGCGAAGGAAGCAAATACAATATGCCCCCAAGCACAATAGCTTTACGCAACAAACCCATTTTAACACGTCCGGTTTTTGGTCTTCTTAAGTACCATCCATAGCAAAAGTGCCTTTCAGCCCAGTTCAAACCTTATAACGCATTTGAAGCAACTTTACCGAAAAACCGTTTGGTTTGATTAGCCACCTGTTAACTTTGCGAGGGCAATTTACCACTTATTCGGATTTGGGGGTGCCTTTGGCCCGCGTTAAGCACGTTAAAGATGTGATTATAGACGATGGTTGGAAGTTAAGGCCCGTTTCGGCCTTGCTTTTGCTTTTGGCCATGGGCCTAAGCGCGATGATTGTTTGGAATGCGCTGACTAATCAAAAGCATCAGGCAGCAATGGCCGCCGCAAATGCACCAGTTTCGGGCGAAGTTATTGTGTTAAAATACGACCCGCAAATGCGCGAAGCTCAGAGTGAGCTGCTGGCGCTGGGCGTTTATGCTGGCCCAGTTGACGGGGTTGATTCACCGCGTACCAAGCAGGCAATTGCAGCGTATCAGCAATTGAATGGATTGCCACAAACCGGACTGGCCACGCCGGAACTGGTCAACCACATGAAATTCACCCATAAGGTGCAGGCTGCAGCGCAATTCACAGGTTCGATTGCACCAGTGGCAGCTGATCTGGCTTTGTCGACCACACCGGAAGCTACTGCGGTGCATGAAAAGGCGGCCACAGATGCCGCAACCGCCGCAAAAGCCCAAGTGCTTGCAGTAAAAAAAGTGCAAGTGGCACTCGCTGGCCTTGGCTACAAGATCAAGAAAATGGATGGGCAAGTGAGTGCTGAAACCCGCTCAGCAATTCTCAAATATCAAATGGATAACGGGCTTGATATGAGCGGAGCGGTGGATGAAAATCTTACTGCGGCGTTGAAGGCGG
>DATCEN010000207.1:0-2485 GCA_036510015.1 Aestuariivirga sp. | reverse complement strand
CGACGCCTTCGCGCAGAGCCCTGGCCTGAAATGAATCAAGCTCATTAATGAGAATGTAAGTTGTGGCACCGCGGCAGTGGTGTTTTTAGTTCAACTCATGTAAGCGCGCAGCTCATTTCCATTTTTAGAAGAAGTATCAATGACATTTCCATTAACACCACCGCAATTCGCTCGCGCTCTCACTGAGCGCAAATACGAGGACCCAACAGCGGTTCAAATGGCCGTTCTCGAAGCACGTGCCACGGGGCGTGATATGGTCGTCTCGGCGCAAACGGGTTCTGGAAAAACTGTGGCCTATGGCCTCGCCATCGCAAGCACATTGCTGGGTGAAGCCCTTCGGTTTGAAAATGAAGCTGATCCTCTGGCACTGATTGTGGCTCCCACGCGCGAATTAGCCTTGCAGGTTGAGCGCGAACTTTCGTGGCTCTATGCTTACACCGGTGCCAGGATTATTTCATGCGTGGGTGGCATGGATCCCAACCGCGAACGCCGTCGTTTGCATGATGGTGCACATATCATCGTCGGAACGCCAGGCCGTTTGCGCGACCACCTTGAACGCGGCGCACTCAAAATCAATGATCTCAAAGCGCTTGTACTTGATGAGGCCGATGAGATGCTGGATCTGGGCTTCCGCGAAGATCTTGAGTTTATCCTCGATGCCACGCCGAAGTCCCGTCAAACCTTGATGTTTTCGGCCACGATGCCGAAGCCGATTGCTTTGCTGGCGAAAAGATATCAACGCGACGCGTTGCGCATTGAAGCCAAAGGCTCTGAGCGCGCTCATGCTGACATTGAATATCGTGCGATGCGGGTTGCACCCAACGAAGTGGAACATGCTGTTGTCAATGTGCTGCGCTATATTGAATCGCAATCAGCCATTGTTTTCTGCAACACCCGTGAACATGTGCGTCATTTACATGCGACATTGTCGGAGCGCGGCTTTGCGGCAGTGAACCTGTCTGGAGAGTTGAGCCAAGCCGAACGCAATCATGCGCTGCAAGCGCTGCGTGATGGCCGGGCTCGTGTATGCGTTGCAACTGATGTGGCAGCGCGTGGCATTGATCTTCCCAACCTGAATCTGGTGATCCACGCTGATCTTCCCAACGATGCAGAAACTTTGCAGCATCGCTCAGGCCGCACTGGTCGGGCAGGGCGCAAAGGTGTGTCAGTTTTACTGGTGCCACTGTCGCGCCGCCGCAAGGCAGAGCAAATGCTGGCCACGGCAAGAGTGACACCCATTTGGAGCGGCCCGCCGCAAGCAGAAGACATTCGCAAACTGGATCAGCAGCGCATGTTGCAAGACCCAATCCTCACTGCCGCAAACAGCGAAGAGGATCTTGAAATGGCGCGTATTATACTGGCCAATCGACAGCCGGAAGAAATCGCGGCAGCACTCGTGCGCATCTATCGCTCGCGCCTGCCCGCCGCCGAAGATGTGTTTGATCCCGGCGCCGGTGATAAACGTGGGTCGCGTGGTGAGTTCCGCGAAGCCAAACCTTTGCGCCGCAAAGAACACTCAGATACGGGCCCGCGTGATTACACCTGGTTCCGTTTGGACATTGGCCGCAAAAACAATGCCGATCCAAAATGGCTGTTGCCGATGATTTGCCGCCGAGGTCATGTGACTAAGCCTGACATTGGCGCCATTCGCATCAATGAGAATGAAACGCGCTTCGAAATTGCCAATCATATGGCTGAAAAATTCGCGGCCGCCATGGTGATTGCCGACAAGGATGACGTTACGATCTCCAGACTCGAAGGTGCGATGCCTGCACAGGCACCACGGTCCGAACGTAAACGCAGCTTTGAACGCGGTGATAGCAAAGAGAATTACGAAGATAAAAAGCCACACGGGTTCGATGCGAAGCCGCGTTATGATGGCAAGAAATCATTCACTGATAAACCGAAGTTCAAAGGCAAAGCCAAATTTAAACCGAAGGGCGGCGATCTCAAATTCCATAAAGGCCCAAAAGACAAGACGAGTTAGCCTTTTCTAAAGTGCAAACTCTACCGTCCAAAACTGAAAACCGATGAATGGTGCCGCTTAGGTGACTCGAACACCTGACCCCCGCATTACGAATGCGGTGCTCTACCAACTGAGCTAAAGCGGCTTGTCACTCGGAATATACGGTTTTTTTGCGCTGTTCAACCCATTACTCAACGCCGGGGTCATCTGGCAAATGAGGCTTTGTTAAATCGGTTGAAAGCGGCGCTTGGGCAGGCTGTGCCAGCGGCGGCGCTGACAGCATGAAGCTCAAATAATGGCCTGCCGCATGGTGCTTAGGGCTGGCCCATTGGCAATCAACCACCTCACCTGAAATTGGCGAGATGGGCGACCATTCAGCCAATGCCACGCCGTCAGACATCCACACCGGATCGTGTGGCGCTGCAAGTGCCCGTCCCAGCCAAGCTTTGCCCTTGGCGGCATCGCCGGAAGCCTCTTCAATTTCGGCCATCAAAACACAAACACCAGCCATTGGATTTT
>DATCEN010000206.1:0-2212 GCA_036510015.1 Aestuariivirga sp. | reverse complement strand
CAAAAAGGTGCCCACTGATGTGATCGCTGGCTTTTGCTTAGCCACAGCGATGCTATCGGCTTTGGCTCATGTTGTGCTTGAGCCCACTATTTGGCCGCAAAGCGCAGGCACTTGGGCGGCTATTGGCGCTCTTGGGTTTTTTCCGGTTGGCCTTGCTTTTTACGCGTGGGATTTTGGCCTCAAGCATGGCGACATATTTGTGTTGGGTGCTCTGTCCTATTGCTCGCCTTTGTTCTCAACTCTGTTGTTGATTGCAACTGGCCTCGCAACTTTCCACTGGAGTGTGGTGCTGGCCTGCGTGTTGATTACGCTAGGCGCTATGATTGCGGCGAAGGACACAATTTTCTACAAAGCTATTTGAAGTTATTCTTGCGAGTTCTGATTTCAGTAAAAACTTCAAGATCAGTGGCGTTCTCCATTCCCAAATTTCGGCGGATAGCAGGATCATTCAATCGCAAATAGGGGTTGGTTTTAAACTCATCGCCCAGGCTTGAGGGGCACGTCATTTTGCCTTGCTTGATGAGGGCTTCCGCCTCATTGTGCCTTGCCTGCAAATGGCGATTGTCGGGATCAATTGTCAGGGCAAAAATGCAATTGGCCAAGGTATATTCATGGCCGCAATAGAGGTAAGTAAGCGGCGGCAAAGATTTAAACTGGGTGACCGAGTGGTACATCTGTTCCATCGTACCCTCAATTACGCGGCCACAGCCCACTGAGAATAAAGTGTCGGCTGCAAATAGAGAGAACTCTTCTGGCATGTGAAAGGCGATATGGCCCTTGGTGTGGCCGGGGCAATCTATCACATCAACTTTGCGCCCCGCCCACTTAAAGCTTTCGCCACCATGCACAGCGATATCTAACCCCGGAATTTTATCAGCCTCAGCCGCTGGACCAATGACCTTACAGCCAAATAGTTCCTTCAATTGCAAAATGCCGTCGGTATGATCAGCATGGTGGTGGGTGACAAATATATGGGTGAGTTGGCGGCCAAATTTGCGCAACTCTTTTTCAATGGCATCGGCGTCCGGCGCATCAACTGCGGCAGTGGATCCACTTTTGCTTTCGTGAAGGATCAGACCATAGTTATCGCTTCGGCACATAAACGGCCGCATATCGATATGAGACATATATTTACCCCAATTTCTGGCAAGGATGACGCGATCAACTTATCGCGCTAGTCTCTCGCCAATGCATATTTTAGATACCGCTGACTTTTATACACATGCCTTGGGAAAAGCCACGCTTGAGTTGTTGAGTGTCAGGCTTGGGGAGCATTTGCCACAGCGCGCTGATGCCTTGGTGATGGGGCTGGGCTATGCCTCGCCTTATCTCACGGCGCAAAGCCGCCACCTCTCATTCATGATGGCGCGTGGTGGTGTGGTGCATTGGCCACAAGAGGGTGCGGTGAAATCGGCTTTGGTGGATGATCTTGCCCTGCCACTTTCAGACAATAGCGTTGATGTGGCTTTGCTTATTCATGCTTTAGAGTTTTCCGAAAGCGCTGAGGATTTGATGACCGAGGTTTGGCGGGTTTTAGCACCACAGGGAAAATTGATTTTGATCGTGCCCAATAGGCGCGGTCTTTGGGCCATTTCTGAAGCAACTCCCTTTGGCCAAGGCCAGCCGTTTTCACGCGGCCAATTAACGAAACTATTGAAGGATGCACAATTTTCGGTTTCTTCCATTGCTCCAGCATTTATTTCTCCTCCATTGGCCGGGGCAAGTGTTTTGAAGGCGCTTGAACCATTAGCAAAATTGGGCATTGCCGGATTTGCAGGATTGAATATCGCTATCGCCACGAAGCAAGTTCATGCCTATTCACTTGGCAAACAGGCAAGACGGGCGTTGCCTCGTTTCAGGCCGGTTTTGTTGCCGGGGGCACAACCTGCCGCCAAATTGTAGATTGTGAGTTGTACTTGGCTTGGCAGAGGTTGCGCCTTATAGCCATGAGTTTGATGTTTGAGAGTTGATTGAGATGAGCACCAAACCCCTGACTGGTCCTGCGCCCAAAAAGGGCATTATGGAGATTCACGCCTATGTGCCGGGTAAATCGGGCGCAAAGACCGGCAAGGTGTTTAAACTTTCATCCAACGAGTCTGCACTTGGGGCAAGTCCAAAAGCCACTCCCGCTTTCACTGATGCGACCAAAGATTTAGCTTTATACCCAGACGGCAGCGCCTTGGCTTTGCGTGAAGCCCTTGCAAAGAGGCAC
>DATCEN010000205.1:0-2417 GCA_036510015.1 Aestuariivirga sp. | reverse complement strand
GGAGGGGAAGGTTTCACCCTTCTCATATTGCTTGATGACAGATGGCGGATAGAAAGTGCCCGCTTCCGAGACCATGCGCGCCCAAATGGCAAACTGCATATAGGAATTTTCGGCACCCCATTCAGGGCGATAGCCATATTTCGCATTAAACGCTTCAACGAACATCTTGGCGAGCGGATATTGATCTTCCATAGTACACCAGAAATCAGTCGCGGCAAATACACCTTCGGTGAGTTCAGCGCCAACTTCTTTGGCGAGGAATGGGATTTGATAAGGGATCACCATCTTCATATTAGGAGTAAGGCCAAATTGCTTGCACTGCTGCACTGACAACACGGCATCGCGGCCCCAATTCACATTGATAATGAACTCAGCTCCCGAATTGGCAATATTTGTAATGTATTGGCTAAAATCCGACGTGCCAAGTGGAGAAACTTGGTCTGTCACACTGGTCCAGCCACCGTTCGTGGCAAGATATTCACTGACGGATTTGGTCACGGTGTGGCCATAGGTGTAATCCGGGGTCATATAGGCGGCTTTGCGGTTCTTGCCGAAATTCTTCAACAGAACCGGGCCAATCGCGTTCGCGGCAGTCTCACCATAGATGCATTGGCGCATGGAATAGCGCGCGCAATCCTTGCCGGTTGTGTCATTCGAGCCAGAAATGCCCACAAGATAAAGGATTTTTTCACGGTCGGCAAATTTGTTAAGCGCCACAGCCACAGCAGACGAGGTAGCACCAGTCATGGCAATGATCTTGTTTTCGTTGATGAAGCGCTGCTGGGCTTCCACTGCATTATTGGGCTTGGCGGCACTGTCTGCAATAACAAGTGCAACTTGCTTTCCAAGCAGGCCTTTAGTCACTTTAGGTGCGATCGCCTTGATTAAGTCATTGCCCTCATTGATATGATCAACGGCAAGCTGCATGCCCTTCAGTTCATCTTCACCTTGTACTGCATAAGGGCCAGTGCGTGGCACACTTGCGCCAATCGTCACGGTAGGCCCATCTGATCCGGCAGGCCATGTGCCAATCGGCGGCATATCATCGCCAAAAGCCGGCAGAACCATTCCTGGCATGAGCATTGTGCTCGTAAAGCCCGCTCCGGCGAGGCCCATTCCTGACAAAAGTAAGGACCGACGCGATACGCCGATTGCCCTATCATTCTTATTAGACATATCCATTCTCCCATTTTTGCGACAGACAACGTCGCGTTCGAACGTAACCAATCCCATCAGAGAAGCGTCGCCATTTTTGATTCGGCATTATCATCACTAGTCCAACACTAAATTGATAGGATATTCCTCTTCCAAAGGCCAGAGGATTGTGGACTTGCCACGGAATAGGCCCATATTTTTAAATGACCTTTTATTCATCTTGGGGAGAATTATTGGACAGAAAAACGGTGACAAATTCAGGCCCAAAACGGTTTGCAACTTGGTCCTCTACAAGTGACAGGAGGTTTAAAAATGCTGTTTTTAGCCAGCAACCAAGCCACTGGTCACTGCTGAGGGCGCCAAGGCTAGTCTAACGCAACTCACGCTCGAACATTTTACAGTTTCAATTTCACTGGATAACATCTACATCGCTATGCGTGAAAACACGCTTGTTAGGTAAAACTGGTTATCACGTTTCAGAAATCGGGCTCGGCACCTGGCAACTTGGCGGAGGCTTCGGCCCGGTACGCCAAGAGAGTGCCAACGAAATCTTGAGTACCGCGCGTTCGCTTGGCGTCAACTTCTGGGATACAGCGGATGTAGCGGTAGCCCGAAGCTGACTGAAGTTTGGTTCGCAGCAATTAGGCCATAGGAATACTGTTATTGGGTACCGGAAAAAATAGCACCTCAAGCCCCTTTTCATCTTGATAGTGCGCTTTCCAGGACTTCAGCGTTTTGTTTTGCTCCGAAAGCGCGTCAGCAGATGAGTTTGAATAGATGAGTCTTGAATCATCCCCCGTGTAGTCACCTACCAGTCCTAGATGACCGATGTTTCTCTTGGATTTACTCTGCTCCGTGGGTGAGATAATGATAGAGCCTGCTGGCACATCCGCCTCCTTGAAGCTCTTGCCGAAGCAGGCCTTCAATTGGGGAGCGAAGTCACCTGTCCCGTCGACATTGGTTACCATGCGGCCGGTAGCCATCTTGATGATATGTCGAACGGCCCAGACCCCGGGGCTTGCATGTTTTGCCATCTAGCTCGCGCCAATATGTTTGAGATAGTACCTTTTGGCAGAAGGGCACAAAGCTTTGCCAGGGAATATGCGGATTTCCGGTGGGCTGGCCGCAACCTGCCGTTTTGGCAAACGCGAAGCCGGCAGGGGCGTTGGCGTTGATCGTCACACAAAATTGCTTCGCGACAGTGGAATACTGACTGTCATCCCAATCGAGAGCGCTTTTGTCGTTGTCGGATTCGATATCGG
>DATCEN010000204.1:0-4772 GCA_036510015.1 Aestuariivirga sp. | reverse complement strand
TCTTCATGATCCAGCTTGGCGAAGTATTACCCGGCGGTGTCGGCTCAGGCCTTTACGGCATTCTTGTCATCGCCGTGCTGACGGTATTTATCGCTGGCCTAATGGTCGGGCGCACGCCTGATTATCTTGGCAAGAAGATCGAGGCCAAAGAGATGAAGTTAGCAATGCTTGCATTGTTGATATTACCGCTGGTTATTCTTGGCTTCAGCGCCGTTGCCGCCATGTTGCCAGCCGCACTTTCAAGCTTGGCCAACGCTGGACCACATGGCTTATCTGAAATTATCTACGCCTACTCATCCTCAGCAGGCAATAACGGATCGGCCTTTGCAGGGCTTAATGCCAATACCAATTGGTTTAATACCACTCTTGGTATTTCGATGTTCCTCGGCCGCTTTGCTTACATCGTGCCGATGATGGCCATTGCCGGATCGTTGGCCACCAAAACCAAAGTTCCTGCGTCATCAGGCAGCTTCCCAACCCATGGTACAATGTTCATCGCCCTGCTCACTGGTGTGGTCTTGATCCTTGGCGGTTTGCAATATTTTCCCGCACTGGCGCTTAGCCCCATCGTTGAGCATTTCTTGATGCTCGCTGGCAAAACATTCTGATTGGAGCAATCAACATGACAACTGCAACAACCGCATCCGCATTGTTCAACGGCGCAATTATTACGCAGGCCACCAGAGACGCGTTGGCGAAATTGAATCCGCGAACTTTGATGCGAAATCCGGTGATCTTTGTCACTGAAGTTGTGGCCGCATTGGTCACAGCCTTCTGGCTGCGCGATCTGTTGGGTCATAATGGTACTGCTTGGTTTTCTGGTCAAATTGCGCTGTGGCTATGGTTTACTGTTCTGTTTGCCAATTTTGCTGAAGCAGTGGCCGAGGGGCGCGGCAAAGCCCAGGCCGAAGCACTGCGCCGCACGCGCACGGATACGATGGCCAAGCGCCTCGTCATGCCTGAAACCAATGACCGTGTTTTCAGCAAAGTCCCCGCCACGGCTCTTGTGCCGGGCGATATTGTATTGGTCGAAACTGGAGATCTGATCCCCGCTGACGGCGAAGTGGTTGAAGGCATCGCATCGGTTAATGAATCGGCGATCACTGGCGAATCGGCTCCTGTTATCCGCGAGTCCGGCGGTGATCGTTCAGCAGTTACGGGCGGCACCACAGTTTTGTCCGATTGGATCAAGGTAAAAATTACCTCAGCACCCGGCAACACATTCATTGACCGCATGATTGCCTTGGTCGAAGGCGCAGAGCGGAAGAAAACCCCAAATGAATTGGCTCTTTCCATTTTATTGGCAGGCCTAACACTGATTTTTCTGATTGCAGTGGTAACCCTTTGGGGATTGGCTGGATATTCTGGCACGACGCTTTCAATCACCGTTCTCGTCGCCCTGCTCGTGACACTCATTCCGACCACCATTGGTGGTTTGCTGTCAGCTATCGGTATTGCGGGCATGGACCGTCTCATTCGCTTCAACGTTATCGCCACGTCAGGCCGCGCCGTGGAGGCAGCAGGCGATGTCGATATACTGCTCCTCGATAAGACTGGCACCATCACTTACGGCAATCGTTTGGCAACAGCATTCTTGCCTGTCGCAGGCGTCACCGAAAAGCAAGTTGCCGAAGCGTCGCTCTATGCCTCACTCGCCGATGAAACACCCGAAGGTCGCTCAATAGTTGCTCTGTGTAAGGGAAGCTATGGTTTGTCCGAGCCTAACTTGACTGGTAAAAAAACCAATGTCATCCAGTTTTCCGCAACAACGCGCATCTCAGGAATTGATTTGGGAGAACGCAAAGTGCGCAAAGGTGCAGTGGACGCAATTCTCAAACATGTTGGCATAGCGCCAGCTAATGCGCCTGCCGAATTCAAGAGCGCCGTTGACCGCATCTCACGCTCAGGCGGAACCCCATTGGGCGTGGCCGACAACGGCAAGCTGGTGGGCGTGATTCATCTTAAAGACGTGGTGAAGCCCGATATCAAGCTGCGCTTCAACGCCCTGCGCGCCATGGGCATCCGCACCGTGATGGTCACGGGCGACAATCCGATCACAGCCGCAACAATCGCATCCGAGGCAGGCGTTGACGATTTCATTGCCGAAGCCACGCCCGAAGATAAACTGGCCTATATTCGCGCCGAACAAAAATCCGGCCGCATGATTGCCATGTGTGGTGATGGCACTAATGATGCGCCTGCCCTCGCGCAAGCCGATGTTGG
This sequence comes from Aestuariivirga sp., assembly GCA_036510015.1. Lineage (GTDB taxonomy): Bacteria > Pseudomonadota > Alphaproteobacteria > Rhizobiales > Aestuariivirgaceae > Aestuariivirga. Next base: position 2,549 of record DATCEN010000204.1, on the reverse strand, counting down.
CGTTGCCATGCAATCGGGCACACAGGCGGCACGTGAAGCAGGCAACATGGTTGATCTTGATTCCAACCCCACTAAACTCATTGAGATTGTGGAGATCGGCAAGCAATTGTTAATGACGCGAGGTTCTCTCACCACCTTTTCAATTGCCAACGATGTGGCGAAATACTTTGCCATCATCCCAGCTTTGTTTGTGGTGACATATCCTGAGCTGGGTGCGTTGAATATTATGCGTTTGACCTCACCGCAGAGTGCCATTCTCTCGGCAATCATCTTCAACGCCTTGATCATCATTGCACTCATACCTTTGGCACTGAAAGGCATCGCTTACCGCCCAGTTGGTGCCTCTGCTCTACTGCGCCGTAATCTGCTCATCTATGGCTTGGGCGGCCTTGTGGTTCCGTTCATCGGCATCAAGATTATTGATCTCATCGTTGCCGCACTTCATTTGGCTTAAGGAGACTATCATGCTGACTTATTTCCGCCCTGCCTTTCTCATGCTATTCATCATGACGCTGTTGACTGGGCTGGCCTATCCACTGGCCATCACCGGCATCGGGCAATTGGCATTTTCAAATCAGGCCAACGGCAGCGCCGTTGTCGTCAATGAAAAGGTGGTTGGTTCAAGCCTCATTGGGCAAGCTTGGTCGTCGGACAAATATTTTTGGGGAAGGCCTTCGGCTGCTGGCGACAAGGGTTATGACGCGTCCAACTCATCGGGTTCCAATCTAGGGCCAACCTCTAAGGCTCTCATGGACAGAATTGCTGGCGACGTAAAGAAGCTACAATCTGCAAATGGTGTTGAAACCCTGCCAGCCGATGCTGTAACCGCATCAGGCAGCGGATTGGATCCTCATATTTCGCCGGCGTTTGCAAATTTGCAAATCGCGCGCGTGGCCAAAGCCAGAGGTTTGACCGACGACCAGATCAAGTCCATCGTCACCGCTCAAACTGAAGAGCCAATTCTAGGGCTTTTCAGCGAGCCCCGCGTCAACGTATTATTGCTAAATCTTGCATTAGATGGGTTATCCTCGGCACCGAATGGCTGAACCAAACGATAGACGTCCCTCTGCGGACGCACTGCTTGAACTTGTCGCGAATGAAAAGCGCGGCAAATTAAAGATTTTTATTGGCGCTTCGCCCGGTGTGGGCAAAACCTATGCGATGTTAACGGGTGCAAAACATTTGCTAGGCGAAGACAAGGATGTGATCATCGGCGTGGTTGAAACCCATGGTCGCCCTGAAACTGCTGCCTTGCTCGACGGCCTCGAAGTGCTGCCACGCAAGGCCATCACCTACCGCGGCCATGCCTTAATGGAATTTGATTTGGATGCAGCACTGGCCCGCAAGCCAGGCCTCATCATCGTCGATGAACTGGCCCATACGAATGCGCCTGGATCGCGTCACCCCAAGCGCTATCAAGATGTTTATGAATTGCTGGACGCCGGCATCAATGTTTGGACCGCGCTCAATATCCAGCACATCGAAAGCCTGTCTGATGTGGTGGCCACCATCACAGGCATCAAGGTGCGCGAACTGGTGCCTGATACCGTTGTAGAGAATGCCGCCGATGTTATGCTGGTCGATATTACGCCTGACGAATTGATCCAACGCCTTAAGGAAGGTAAGGTTTACCTTCCTGACAACGCTCGCAGGGCTGCGGATAACTTCCTGCAACTTGGCAATCTCACGGCTTTGCGCGAACTCGCCTTGCGGCGAACAGCACAGCGCGTTGATGATCAAATGGTGGATTATCTTCGCCAAAATGCCATCGAAGGACCGTGGCCAACAAATGACCGAATTCTGGTCTGTGTCGGCGGTGATGATGGCTCTGAAAAGGTGGTGCGGCAGGCGGCAACAATTGCAGGCGCTCTGAATGCTACATGGGTCGCAGTCCATGCCTCAACCAACACTGAGGTAACACTCGATCCCGAAAAGCAGCGAAAGATCGATGGCAATCTCGATCTTGCCCAACGGCTTGGCGCTGAAGTGTCGCGCTTGTCAGCAAAAGATTTGCCAACCGAAGTATTGCGCTTTGCCGCGCAGGAAAACATCACCCAAATCATCATCGGTCGATCAGCACCCGGATTTCTCAAACGTCTCATGCGGCGTTCACTCTCCGATGAAATCATGCGCCAAGCGCGAGGCGTTTCTGTTCACGTCCTGACAGAAGGATCGACGGTGCCGCGTCGTATCCAGCTTCGCCGCCCGCGATTAACGTTGAGTGGCCTTGCGATGGCCCCCGTTGCGGTCGCCGGGGCAGTTCTGGTTGGCATTGCCGCCAGTCATTTCCTGAAACTGCCCAATCTCTCGATGATATTTTTGGCGGCGGTCTTGTTTTGCGCGGTGACATCTGGAACAACAAGTGCTGTTGCAGCCGCTGTTCTTTCCTTTCTCGCCTATAATTTTTTCTTCATCGAACCCCTCTATACTTTTACTGTCGCCAGCCCGCATGAACTGCTGGCGCTGTTTTTCTTTCTTCTGGTCGCGGTGTTAACAGGCGGGTTGGCTGGACGCGTGCAGGAACAATCTGTCGCGGCCCTGTCGCGCGT
>DATCEN010000203.1:0-10489 GCA_036510015.1 Aestuariivirga sp. | reverse complement strand
ATCATAACTGGCAGTGCGCGCAAAGGCCTTAGCGGCGAGGCGCTTTCTGGTGACTAGTAAAGTGTTACCCGATTTTTCAATTTCACTTAACACTATGGCATAATCAGATGGATCAACAATCACGGTGACAAAAGCGTGGTTCTTGGCTGCGCCGCGGATCATCGCTGGCCCACCCACATCGATATTTTCAATCATTTCAGCTTCACTAGCGCCCTTGGCAAGGGCTTCCTCAAAGGGATAGAGGTTGACCACCAACAGATCGATATTGGCGATGCCGTTTTGTATTTTAGCATTTTCATGTTCGGCATTGCCGCGCACTGACAAAAGCCCACCATGCACTTTGGGATGAAGGGTTTTAACGCGGCCATCCATGATTTCGGGGAATCCGGTGATGTCAGAGACATCAGCCACTTTGAGGCCAGCTTCACGCAGGGCCTTGGCCGTACCGCCGGTTGAGATCAGTTCAATGTGCTTCGCAGCCAGTGCCTTGGCAAATTCAATCAATCCGGTTTTGTCGGATACGGAAAGCAGCGCGCGCGTTATAGTCATCAATTTCTCCTTGTTTGGCCTGCGTTAGGCCAAATTGGTGGTCAAGAAAACCCGAATTTGCTATATGTGGGGGATGACGGACCGTCCACTACCTGATGCTGCCAAGCGAGCCCTTGCTGAGGCTGAGGCGAGACGCAAAGCCGCTGTGACCAAACCGTTGCCACCTGAGAAGGGTGGCCCCAAGGGGCCTGAGCCCACGCGTTTTGGTGATTGGGAGAAAAAAGGCGTTACTTCCGATTTCTAGGGCAAGATAAATCCATGACACGGTATCAAAAACAGGCAGACCTAGAGGCAGCTATCGTGGCACTCGGCAAAATTGAGCCGCGCTTTGCAGCGGTTCATGCAGCCCACGGCACGCCGTCACTGCGCAAGGCCAAGCCTACACTTGAAACTCTGATGAAGGTGGTGACGGAGCAATTTCTTTCGATCAAAGCTGCCGATGCTATTTGGGCCAGAGCTAAAGCCCGCATTGGTGAGGTTGCTGCTGAAAATGTTCTCGCAGTTTCGGTGGAAGAGTTTCTGGCACTTGGGGTTTCGCGCGGCAAAGCCAAATGTTTTCATTCCTGTGCTAATGCTGCGCTGGATTTTTCGGCTCTCTCCAAAATGCCCACAGAAGAGCTGCGTGAGCAGCTGCTTTCAATTTGGGGCATTGGGCCATGGACCGCAGACATTTATTTGCTTTCAGTGGTTGGGTACGGCGATGCTTGGCCCGCAGGCGATGTGGCCTTGCAAGCCGCAGCACATCATCTGTTCAATATGCGCAAACGCCCTGATGCCAAGAAATTGGAAAAACTTGCTCTTAAGTGGCGGCCTCACCGTGGTGCGGCGGCGCGTTTATTGTGGGCACATTACCGGGCGATGAAAGAAATGCCGCAGGCGACATAAATCTTGGCCCCTTCACAGAACTGACAACTCGGGTTAGTATCTGCACAAAGAAGTCGAGGTGGAATGCTACAGCAATTCGCTCAACCTGAATCTTGCCCGGCGCTGGTTCTCAACGCGGATTACCGGCCGTTGAGTTATTACCCGTTGTCGCTTTGGTCTTGGCAAGATGCCGTAAAGGCCGTGTTTCTTGACCGCGTGAATATCGTTTCTGAATATGACACGGTGATCCACAGCCCGAATGCTGAGTTTAAATTGCCCTCAGTTGTTTCGCTCAAAAGCTATGTGAAGCCATCGCGCACGCCAGCTTTCACGCGGTTCAATGTATTCTTACGTGATAAATTTATGTGCCAGTATTGCAGCTCTCCAGATGATCTGACCTTTGATCATGTTATTCCGCGTTCAAAAGGTGGCCAGACGACGTGGGATAATGTTGTTGCTGCCTGTTCGCCCTGTAACCTCACTAAAGGCGGGGCCTTGCCGCGTGAGGCTAAAATGTTCCCCTATCATTGGCCAAAAGAACCCACGGTTCATCAATTGCACAGTAATGGCCGTTTGTTTCCACCCAACCATTTGCACAAAAGCTGGGTGGATTATCTCTATTGGGATGCCGAACTGGATCCTTAAGCTTGCTTGGCCTTGGCGAAGGCAAACACACTCACAAAGGCCGAGATCAAGGCGTTGTAGCCCGCCAGTGATATTCCCAGAATGCGGATGGCGGGTTGATCACACATCACAGCTGGTTTGCTGAGATCAGGCAGGACCGATGTGAATGCGGCGTCGCCACCACCCGTGCAGGTGGTTGGGCCGGCCCAGAACTTCCATTCGACACCTGAGTGATAGATGCCAAAAATGCAACTGGCCAACATGATAAGGCCGAGCAATATGAGGCCTTGACGCAGAAGTTTTGGGTTATTTCCAGCCATCAATGCCAAAGCTGCACTGATTGGCACCACCGCATAATAAGCCCAACGTTGTTTGAGGCATAACTCACAAGGTTCATACCCAGCAAATTGGAAGCCCCATGCGCCCAAGATAACAGCAAGCGTAATTGCAAAGACCAGCCAAGTGGCTTGTTGCAGTGACAATGATTTCAGCATCCCAATGTTCCCGTGTGTCCCAATAATGAGATGATTACGTAAAGCATTATGACTATGGCTGCAATGAGACCCGCAATCAGGCCAAGGCGGTTCTCGATGAAATGTTTAATCGCTTCACCCCAACGGCGCAGGGCCCAAGCCAGTGCAAAAAATCTGGCACCGCGGGCCACGATGCAGGCCGCAACAAAGAAGGCGAAGTTGATCTGGACAACGCCTGCAAGAATAGTAACGATTTTGATCGGTGGAATATGGGCAAGGCCCGAGGTGAGCAGAAGTACGACAAGGGTTTGATTGCCGGAACAGGACTTTAATTGCTCAAATTTCTGCAATTCACCAAAAGTTGCAAGCACAGGCTTGGCCAAAGCCTCAAAGAGAAACATGCCGATAAAATAACCAAGAATGCCACCAACCACTGACGCGACCGTGGCAATGAGAGCCAGACGGTATGCCTTTTGTGGCCTAGCCAAAGCCATGGGCAGGAATAAAACATCCGCAGGTATGAGGAAGAATGAGCTTTCGATCACTGCTATCACTGCAAGCCAGATTTCGGCGGATTTTCGCGCCGACAGGCTCAACACCCAGTCATAAAGTTTTTTCATCAGGCTTAATCTCGGTCGATCTTTGTGCGGCGCAAAGATTTTGTTTTGCTGCGGTGTTGCTTGCCTTCAAGTCGGCGCAAGGTTGATGAATAAGTGGGTTTTGTTGCTCTTCGACGTTTGGGCCGGACCAAGCATTTGCGCAAAAGTATAATTAACTTGTTTAAGGCATCCGCTCGGTTGCGCTCTTGGCTGCGAAAAGCCTGGGCTTCAATAACCAGAACATTGTCTTTGGTAAGTTGGCGACCCGCAAGCGTTGCCAGTCTTTCTAAAGCATCCGAAGGCAGGGCGCAGCGGTTCACGTCAAAACGCAATTCAACAGCTGTCGAAACCTTGTTAACGTTCTGGCCGCCGGGGCCAGAAGCGCGCACAAAGCTCTCGGATATGTCTTTCTCATCAATCACGAAGGAATCGGTGATGCGGATCATGGAGGAAGCTTAAGCGCGTTTCGGGTTGACGGCGCAAGTTCTTCCGCATAGACAGCGCTTCCGAAATTGCCCTTGTGGCGGAATGGTAGACGCGACAGACTCAAAATCTGTTTTTCGCAAGGGAGTGGGGGTTCGAGTCCCTCCAAGGGCACCATCCAATTGTAGGTAACTGCAAGGCTTTATTGGTCTGCGGTTTTTGTGTTAAACAGGTCATATGGCAAAAGGCGTTAAATCCTTCGTGCGTGCTTCAATCGCTATCCCCTTGATGATGGCGTTTGGCGCAGCTGCGCTGGCACAGGACGCTAAACAAGACGCTAAACCCGAAGCAAAGGCCGATGCGCAAGGCCCCACTTTGTTGTTTGATCCCTTCACCGGAGAGGTTCTCTCAGAGAGCCGCGCCGGAGAGCCCTGGTATCCAGCCTCGCTTACCAAATTGATGACGGCCTATGTGATATTTAAGAAACTGCGTGATGGCAGCATGCAACTGGATCAGCAGCTCCCGATCTCAGAACTTGCCCATTCGCAACCGGCATCACACATAGGCTTTCCTGCGGGCAAAATGGTATCTGTCGACTTTGCTCTCCAGGCCTTGCTGGTGCATTCAGCCAACGACATGGCTTATGTTTTAGCCGAAGGGGCTGACGGCTCCGCCGATAATTTTGCTGTTGAAATGAACACGGTTGCCAAAGGCTTGGGGTTGCAAGCAACACACTTTGTCAATCCCAATGGGCTTTATGATCCACGCCATATTTCCAGCGCGCGTGATCTTGGCGTGATTGCCGCTATTATCATCAACCAATTTCCAGAATATTTGCATTATTTCAAACAAGACTCGGTGACCGTTGGCAAGCGCAAGTTGGCAAATTATAACAGCCTCATCCGCATCATGCCTGAAGCGGTTGGCATGAAGACTGGTTTTATTTGCAACAGTGGCTTTAATCTGGTGGGCTCTGCCGTTCGTGATGGGCATCAACTTGTATCCGTGGTTTTAGGTGCCCATTCAGGCAATGCGCGTGCCGAGCTTTCAAAAACCATGTTGGATGACGGCTTTGATGAAATTGGCAAGTCCGATTATGGGCGCGTGAGTGACATCACTGACCAAGCTTACGGCGCAATCGTGCCTGCTGATATGACCACCACTGTATGCAAGCAAAAGCAACCGGTGACACCGATAAACGCGCACCGGCTGGCTGGGTGGGGTATTTCCTTCGGTAATTTTGAAACATCGCAAAAAGCCGATATGGCGCTGCGTGGCCGTTTGATTAGCCCGATTGGCATAGATGCTGGAGGCATTGGTAGTGTGATTGAAATGCCCAACAAAGGAGGCTTCACCGCCATGCTGTGGAATTTGGATCAGGCCAAAAGTCTTGATCTCTGCGCACAATATCACACTGAAAATGCAACTTGCGATGTGATGCCAGATATATTGTTAGCGCAAATGGCAGCGGCAGCCCCACCTGATGCGGATGCGGCCGACCCAGCAGATGGTGAAGGCTCAGACTCCGCTGATCCCAAAGCTGATGCTAAAGTATCAGCAGATAAAATCAAACCCGCCGCCGATAAAAATCAGTAATGCATGAGCCAATTCCAACAGCCGTTATCACGGGCTTTTTGGGCGCTGGAAAAACCACACTTCTAAATCAGATGCTCAAAGATCCACTGCTCACCAATGCTTGTGTGGTGATTAACGAATTTGGCGAAGTTGGCATTGATCATCTGCTAGTCGAAAAATCAGATGACAACATCGTTGAACTGTCCTCGGGCTGTTTGTGTTGTACAATCCGCGGTGATCTTATCGACACTTTGGGTGAACTTTTAGCCAAGCGTGACGCAGGTTCAATCAAAGCCTTTGACCGCATTGTGATTGAAACAACTGGATTGGCTGATCCTGCGCCAGTGTTACATGTTTTGATGCGTGATGAGTTATTGCTCAGGCGTTTGCGACTTGAGGGTGTTATCACAGTTGTGGACGGCGTGAATGGCAATGCCACACTTGATGCCCACCCTGAAGCAGTCAAACAAGTGGCTGTTGCTGACCGTATTGTTCTAACCAAATTGGACTTGCTGCAAGGCATTGAAGGCGAAGAAAAAATGTTTGCCATCACCGCCCGTTTGCGCGCACTCAATCCCACCGCGCGGTTGCTCACCACGCACCGTGGCGAGGCCACGGCTGAGCGGTTGTTGAACATGGGCCTGTTTGATGCGGCGACAAAATCACTCAACGTTCAAGGCTGGCTCAACGATGAAGCCTTGTTGCGCCCGCATCACCACGCTCATGATGTTTCGCGCCATGATGCGCATATCAGATCATTCGCACTGCGCGATGAACGCGCCATAAGTCCACAAGGCTTGGAGATGTTTCTTGAAATGCTCACAGCTTTTCATGGGCCAAATCTTTTGCGGGTAAAGGGTTTGCTAAAGCTTTCTGATCAGCCAGACCGGCCGCTTGCCATTCACGGTGTGCAGCATGTGTTTCATCCGCCGGTGCGATTGTCTGCATGGCCAGATGGGAAGGCTGAGACGCGTTTGGTGTTCATAGTAAAAGATATTGAAAAAGAACAAATAGAAAATCTGTTTCAGGCTCTCGTTGATCCCTTCTCTGGGGCCACAGACAAAACTCTTTCACTGGTGAGGTAACATGAAAAAGATCAAAGCTTGGGGTCTGAAAAAATGCGACACAACAATGAAGGCGCTGGACTATATCAAGTCCAAAAAAGTTGGGGTCGAATTCACCGATTACTCAGTGGACAAGCCCTCAGCATCACAAATTGAAAAATGGGCCAAAGCTCTTGGTGGCTGGGAGAAGATGATCAATCGTAGCGGCTATACTTGGCGTGGGTTGCCATCTTCAGAAACTGAAAACCTCGATGATAAGAAAGCCGCCAAGCTCGCTGCCGCGCATACATCGTTGATCCGGCGGCCATTGATTGAATATGAAGATGGTAGTGTTACTGCAGGCTTTCCGCCAAAGATCAAAGCGCTTTTCTAATTCGGAAGTTCAGACTTAAACCATCTTTGGTTTGGCTGAGAAGCTCATAGCCGTGTTCATTGCAAAAATGCGGCATGTCTATCGCGGCCATGGGATCAGTGGCGATAACATGCAAAACAGTGCCAGGACTCATTTGGTTAAGCCGCTTTCGCGCTTTCAACACCGGCAAAGGGCAGAGCAGGCCTGAGAGATCAAGCGTAATTTCGGCGTGGCTTTCATCCATGCCAGCCCATATAGATGAGGCCAGTTGAGGAGGCTAGTATGGCATTGCAACGCAAAGCGGCATTTCAAGGTAAAGTGGAACAGCTATATGCGCGCCCATCACGTGACGGCGGCTTTGAAAAGGCACCACTTGGCAAATTGAACCTACTCTTCTCGGGCCCCGAAGGTGATTGTCATGCCGGACTCACAAGGTTATCAGACAGCAGAACGCTTTTGCTTTATCCAAGACAAACGCCCATTCGCAATGTGCGGCAGTTGACTCTATTGGCGCCCGATGAGCTGAAAGATATTGCTGATGCCTTAGGCGTTTCACATATTGATCCCACTTGGCTTGGTGCCAATATGTTGATCTCTGGCATCGCGGATTTGACTTTGTTGCCGCCTTCAACGCGGTTGCAATTTCCATCTGGCGCAACACTGGTTGTGGACATGGAAAATGCGCCTTGCAGCCAGGTTGCAAAGGTTGTGGTGGATCATCACGGTGAAGCGGGCTGGGGCTTTGTGAAAGCCGCCACCAACAAGCGCGGTGTTACGGCCTGGGTTGAGCGTGAAGGTGAAGTGAAAATAGGTGATGCATTAACGCTCACACTGCCGCCCAATCGGATTTATGCACACGCATGAGACTTTTAGGTGCCATCATCGCGGGTGGAAAGTCTCGTCGCATGGGTCAGGATAAAGCCTTCGTTGAATGGCGGGGCAAGACGCTTATTACACATGTAACTGAAAGACTGTCGGTTCAGACAGATCAGTTGATCATCAATGCCAATAGTAATCTGGAGCACTTGGGCATAGGGATCGTGCCAGATAAAATCGAAACCGGAACGCCCGTGGCGGGTTTACATGCAGTCCTAACCTATGCGGTTGAACATGGCTTTGATGCGGTTTTAACTTCACCTTGTGATACACCACTTCTGCCGTCTGATTTGCGAGCGCTGCTATCAGGTCACGGTGCGGCGATCGCTGCCTCTGGCGGACAAGCCCATTATCTCACCGGATTTTGGCCAGTTGGTTCCTTAGATGTCTTGGATGGTTTGATTCGTGTGAAGGATTTTGCCGCCGCCGCAAAAGCCAAGCAGGTGGAATGGCCCGTCAAAGACTACGACCCCTTCCTCAATATCAACACGCCGAAGGATCTACTTTATCTCCCGGGGTGATTGACAGGAAGCGCCAAGGCTTTATCTAAATGATCTTGAGAGTGAGAATAATGCAATGAAAACACAAGCGCGGGTGGTGGTGATTGGCGGCGGAGTTGTCGGCGTTTCTACGCTCTATCATCTTGCTAAAAAAGGCTGGGGCGATGTTGTTTTGGTCGAGCGCAAAGAGCTGACTTCCGGCTCCACCTGGCATGCCGCTGGATTGTTGCCATTGTTCAACCTGTCTTATTCCGTCGGACAAATCCACAAATACTCGGTGCGATTTTATCAAGAGTTGGAAAAGGAAACCGGCCAGAACGTGGGGTTCAAAAAAGTTTCCAATATTCGCTTGGCGCGCACCAAAGACCGCATGGATGAGTTTATGTATTATGCAGGCGTTGCCGAAACGATTGGCATCAAGGTCAACATTCTCACACCAGCACAAGTGAAAGAAATCTGGCCGTTGTGTGAAACTGATGGCTTGCTGGGAGCTATTCAGCATCCCGATGATGGTTACATTCAACCTGCTGATCTCACTCAGGCACTGGCCAAGGGTGCCCGTATGCGTGGGGCTGAAATTTACCGCAACACTTGCGTGATAGCGATTGAACAAGCGCCTTCGGGCGAATGGCTTGTGAAAACGGATAAAGGTGACATCACCTGTGAACATGTGGTCTCTTGTTCCGGCAACTTTGCGCGGGCCACGGGTGCAATGGTGGGCCTTGATATTCCGGTGATCCCGGTTGAGCACCAATATATTGTCACTGAAGCACATCCACTGATCAAAGAACGCCAAGCTAAAGGCTTGCCAGAAATGGGTGTGCTGCGTGAGGCAGATTCCAGTTGGTATATGCGCGAAGAAAATGGCGGCCTTTTGCTCGGCCCTTATGAGAAGGGCGCGCCAGTGTGTTATGTGGACGGGCCTTCTGCTGCGTCAGAATATGAATTGTTCCAAGAAGATTTGGACCGCCTTGCACCTTATATTGAAACAGCGATCACACGCGTGCCAGCTTTCGGCGAGGTGGGCATCAAGAAGGTTTATAATGGTGCCATTGCTTATACGCCCGATGGCTCTCCGATCATTGGCCCAGCATGGGATAAAAAGAATTTCTGGTTGAATGAAGGTCATTCCTTTGGTGTGACGGCGGCTGGTGGCGCCGGCTGGCAGCTCGCTGAATGGATTGTGGATGGAGAACCTACAATTGACATGATGGGCGTTGATCCGCGCCGATTTGGTCCTTACGCCACAAAAGGCTATCTCGTTAAAAAGAATGAGGAAGCCTATTCAAACGTATTCACGCCGCATTATCCTGATGAAGAGCGCAGTGCAGCGCGGCCCTTAAAGCGCACGCCGGTTTATGACAGGATGAAAGATTTGGGTGCTGTGTTCGGCAGCGTTTATGGATGGGAAAGGCCCGGCTGGTTTGCACCCAAGGATTATGGGCTTTCGAAGGAAGAACTTAATTCTGCCGATACACTCACCAATCACAACCATGCGCCCGTGGCCGAAGATGGCAGGATTAAAGAGAAATGGTCTTTCCGCCGCTCAAACTATTTCAAGTTTGTGGGTGAGGAATGTTTGAATGTGATGAATGGCGTTGGCCTTCAAGATATGTCTGCCTTTGCCAAGATGGAAGTTTCTGGCGCTGGCGCGCGTGAGTGGCTTGAATCTATTCTCGCCAACAAAATTCCAAAGAAGCAGGGCCGCATTGCGCTGTGCCATTTGCTCACACCTCTTGGTGGGGTTCGCGCTGAATTTACAGTTTATGAATGGCAGCCGGGGCGATTTTATTTAGTCTCAGCTGGCGCTTATGAACGCCATGACCACGACTATTTGAGGAAGCTTGCGCCAAAAGATGGTTCTGTGCGGCTCAATGCGCTCACCACGCGACTTGGTGTTTTGGTTTTGGCTGGGCCTATGGCGCGAAAAGTTTTGGCCAAACTTACACCTGCTGATTTATCTAATGAGGCCTTCTCGTGGTTGTCGGGCAAAGAACTTTGTGTGGGCACAACAACGGCACATGTGTTGCGGGTTAATTTCGTGGGTGAGCTTGGTTATGAGTTCCACGGGCCGGTGGAACAACAGGTGGCACTTTTTGATCAGTTGATGCAAGCTGGCAAGGAATTTGGCATCAGACCTTTTGGTATTAAGGCCATGTCATCGCTCTCCATCGAAAAGTCTTATCGGCTTATACCACGTGAATTGTCGATTGAATATTCAGCCTATGAATCCGGGCTTGATCGATTTGTGCATCCAAACAAAGGTCAGTTTATCGGCCGCGATGCCTTAGTCGCCGCCCGCGAAAAAGGCCTCAACTGGAATTTTGTGACACTGAAGGTAATGGGCATCACTGAAAAAGATTCGGATGCGCGTGGCTCGGAACCGATTTATGCAAACGGTAAGCTGATTGGTCGCGCTACAAGTGGCGGCTATGGCTGGCGCGTGGGTCAATCTTTGGCCTTGGCGATGGTAAAGCCGGATTATGCAGAACAGGGTAAAGAACTAGACATCAAAATTCTTGGCAAGTTGTTCAAAGCCATTGTGATCGGTGAAAGCCCCTATGATCCAGGCAATATAAGGCTCAGTGAG
>DATCEN010000202.1:0-3142 GCA_036510015.1 Aestuariivirga sp. | reverse complement strand
AAATCGTGCCTGCCAGCGAAACCACTGAACCCGTGAGGCAAAGAATCCTCGGGCTTTTGTCACATGCGCCTGTCAGCCTTGATGACGTGGCGCGCGAGGCAGAGGCACAGTCCTGGGAAGTGCAAGCCATTGTCATTGAGTTGGAATTAGCCGGTCAATTGTTGCGTCAACCGGGAGGAAAAGTCGTTTTGGCTTGACTTATAGATCGCTAATGTTACTTACGGTTGCGATATTAATGCGGAGCAACCATGAAAAAGATTCTAGTGGGTTTTGTAGCACTTTCGTTTTTGATCGAGCCAGTTTTGGTTATGGCAGATGCGCGCAAGCCGATAGAACCACAAGGTGCCGCGCGTATGGCGCAATACAACAAAGCAGTGACTTGGTGCCGAAATCATTTTTCGCAATATACGAGGTCTTCTGAAGTCGTAGCACGTTGGCAAACACACTTTGGCAAAACGGGTTGGTATTGCGCGATTTAAATTCGCTTAATCCACTTCGTCGTGCAATACGATCCAGCTTTCGTTGAGAGTGGCATTTGGCTCTGATTTGACAACTTCCTTCACAGTGCTAATCTCTTTGGAGGGGCCTTTTCCATTGGGAGAACTTCAATGACGGTAAACATCAGAAATTTGTGTTTCTCTGCCGCTATCTTAATTGCAACCAGCAGCGCGGCGCACAGTTCGCGCGTTAGTCCCAAGACCCCACCCCCACAGGAATCGCACAACAACGTTTTGGGCGATGAACTTAAGTACGGTCCCATAGGCGGTGCGAAATCCAAACCCCAAGTTGAAGTTCTTGCGAAGTGCCGTGTGAAGTATAGCAAGGAACTTGAAATTAATACAGTATGGACGAAACGCTTTGGCCGCACTGGCTGGTGGTGTACGTATAAACATAAGCGTACTTAAAAACCGCCTGAAAGCGGCTTGCACATCGCGTGCATTAGGGCACTCAATCCACTTCGTCTTCTGGTACGATCCATTTCTCTTTAAGTGCGGCTGCTTTCCATGATTGGAAGGCAGTCGTTTTTATGATGGCATTCATATAAGCAAGCGTGGTTGGCTTAACTGTGAAAGCATAAGTTTCTAACCTTGAGACCAAGGGTGTGAACATTGCATCGGCGAGACTGAACTTGCCAAACAGGAATGGCCCGCCTGTGCTGAAATCGTTGCGGCATTCTGCGACGATATATTCAAATCGTGCCACATCCTTGAGAATAGCGTCATTCACAGTTATTGGTTTTGGCGAACGCCGTAAATTCATCGGGCAAGCACCACGCAGAGCTTTAAATCCACTGTGCATCTCAGCTGAGATTGCTCTGGCAAAGGCGCGGGCTGCTTTGTTTTTGGGCCACATCTGCTTTTTGGGCCAAGTCTCGGCGAGATATTCCATGATGGCCAGGCTGTCCCAAATCACTAAACCTTTATGTTTGAGCACCGGCACCAAACCTGCCTTGGAATGGCGGAGCACGGCTTTGCCAAATTCCGGTTCACCAAAGCGGATCAGTTTTTCATCAAATGGAATGCCAAATTGGGCCAAGGCCATATAGGGACGCAATGACCACGATGAATAATTCTTGTTGGCAATTATCAATGTAGGTTTGTTCATGCCTTATGCATAAATTGTTCGATGCAATTTGCAAGATGGTTTAAGTAAGAGACATGCAGGAAATCTCACACTCCAAAAAATCCAACGCAGCATTAGTATCAATCGCTGCCAGCGTGGTGATGACGACGGCCAAATTTGTGGTTGTCATTGCCACTGGTTCTTTGGGGGTTTTGTCAGAGGCTTTGCATAGTCTGATTGATCTTGGTGCAACAGTTATTACTTGGTTCGCGGTTCGCTTTGCTGATCTGCCCCCTGATGACGAACATCACTATGGCCACGCCCGCATAGAGAATATCGCGGCATTGGCCGAGGCCGCTCTTTTGATGATGACCGCATTTTACATCGCCTATGAGGCAGTGTTGCATTTGGTTATTGGTGCAGCGCCAGTTGCCAGCCATTGGTGGGCATTTGGCTTGCTGGGGCTTGGCATCATCATTGATTTTTGGCGCTCTGGCACACTGAAGCGCGTGGCGGTAGCAGAAGTCAGTGCGGCGTTAGCGGCGGATGCAAAGCACTTTGAGGCAGATATTTATGCTTCGTGTGCAGTGCTCATCGGGCTTATTGGAGTAGCCTTAGGATTTCCAATTGCTGATGCAATTGCGGCATTGCTTGTCAGTGGATTTATCTTTTGGCTCGGGTTCAAGCTTTGTTCTGAAACCATTTCAGCACTTCTGGACCGTGCCCCCGAAGGGGTGAGCACATTGTTGCTCCAAACATTGGCACAAGAATCTTCAGTGCTATCCGTTGACCAGTTACGCGTTCGCCAAGTGGGGCGTGTTTCCTACGTGTCATTTGTCGCGCTGGTGCCACGCAGCCTGCCTACAGCTGCAATCGCTGATTTGGGTCATAGATTAAAGGCCCTCGTTCAAATCGTTTTGCCGGGCGCGGATGTGAATGTGGCGTTAGAGCCAGTGGCTTTGGATAGTGAAACTGCACAGCAAAAGGTTTTGGCCATTTCTTCCCAACAGGGCTTGTCTATTCATCATCTGGTGGTTCAGGACGTTGGAGGTAAGCGTGCGATAAGTTTTGATCTTGAATTGCCAGAGCGCCTTTCGCTGGGGGTAGCGCATGAGCGGGCGACAGAATTGGAGAGAGCAATTAGAAATGGCCTTGGCGGCGGAATAGAAGTTGAAAGTCATATCGAACCAAGGCCGGGTGAAACACTGTTGAGCGTGGTGGCTGAAAAGCCAATGTTCAACAAGGTGAAACTGGCTTTGAAAGGCGCCGTGCGCGGCGAGAAAGCATTGAAAGATGTTCATAACATTAGGCTGCGGCGCATCGGCACTGAACTCTATTTGCACTACCATTGTCGCTTTGCTGCGAACTTAAGCCTGGAGGCCTGCCATACTGTGCTGGAACGCGTAGAGGCACGCCTTATGACCAAACTTCCACGGCTCAAACGGGTCATTGCCCATGCCGAACCCTTGGGGCACGCCAAACACATATTGTGACGCGGTGGATCGGGGCCCGCCCTTGGGAATGGGGGTGTAGGGCGGGCCCCTTACGCCACTCATTTTGGTGAGTGGGATTTGAAACT
>DATCEN010000201.1:0-4056 GCA_036510015.1 Aestuariivirga sp. | reverse complement strand
ACACGAAAGCTATCTTCGCCGTGTTTGCTCTCATGGTGTTGACTACGATGACCTACGGCCCAATCGCTGCTTGGTTGGTTGAGCTGTTCCCATCGAGGATCCGTTACACGTCGATGTCATTACCTTACCACATGGGCAATGGTGTGGTTGGTGGCTTGCTGCCGCTCACCGCCACGGCTTGGGTTGCCTATAGCGGCAATGTCTATCAAGGCCTTTGGTATCCGGTAATATTCTGTGTTGTCGGTGGTGTTATCGGCTTGTTCCTTCTTAAGGAAACCAAAGACGTGGATATCGCAACGCACGAATATGTGCTTTAGCTCAAAAAAGATAACCCCGGCGTTCGCGCCGGGGTTTTTTATTTCACCAACTTATCGCGCAACTCCGAAACAGCATTGGCATGGGCGTCAAAGCCCTCATATTTAGCCAATACATATGCGTGTTTTGCCAGCGTTGCATAACCTTCGCGTTTCACTTGGGCAATTGTTGTGCGTTTCATAAAATCAAACACTGAAAGTGCCGAGGCCGTTTTCGCCCAGCCACTGGTTGGCAGAACATGATCTGGCCCGATCACATAGTTACCCAAAGTCGTGGGCGTATATTTGCCGAGTAAAATTTCGCCTGCATGTTTCAGCTTGGGCAAATAAACCTCTGGCGTTTCCGACAAGATTTGCAAATGTTCCGGTGCATAATCATTGCAAAAGGCGATGGCCTCAGTCTCATTACGCGCCAAAATAATACCACCCACCGGCCCGCTTAAAACAGTCATAGCAAATTCCGCGCGTTGCTTACTCATCATCGCCAGATATTTCGGCAACGCAGCAAGCGTTTCACTTGCTACGCGCTCAGACCATGTGACCAGATATCCAGAACTATCTGGCCCATGTTCACATTCCACCAATAAATCCAGCGCGGCCAATTCGCCTGACACTGTATCGTCGGCCAGTACAATCACTTCGGATGGCCCAGCAGGAGATCCCACATCAAGCATATGCGAAACTAATCTCTTTGCAGCAGCCACCCAAGGGCTACCGGGGCCAACCACTTTTGAAACTTTAGGAATGGTTGAAGTGCCATAAGCTACGGCCGCGATTGCCTGTGCGCCGCCAGCTTTGTAAACTGCATCAACACCCGCCATGCGTGCCGCCACCAAAGTGGCATCATCAATTTTACCATTGGGGCCGGGCGGGGTGATGATAATAACCTTTTCAACGCCAGCCACTTTGGCTGGAATGGTAGTCATCAAAGCCACCGAAGGAAATGCACCTTTGCCGCGTGGCACATAACAGGCAACCGATGAAATGGCGCTCCACCGCTCACCACCAAAAGAGCCGGGCGAAACTTCTAGCATCCACATTGCCTCAGGCTTTTGCTTCTCATGGAATTTGCGAATGTTAGTCGCCGCAAATTCCATCGCAGCTTTCACATCAGGCGCCAAGCTGCGCTCGGCAGCAGTAAAATCATCTGCAGTTGCTGCAATTGCATCAGCGCTGACAGGAGACTTATCGAATTGATTGGCAAAGCGCGCCAAGGCGAGATCGCCTTCACCGCGAACTGCCGCAATGATTGGCTTAACTTTAGCCTCAAAGTCAGACAAATCACCCTCCACCCGGGTGAGCAGACTTTGGCGTTGAGCGGGAGAGAGTTTTGAAAGCTCATGGAAATTGATTTTTGTCATGGCCACCCTATAGCCGCATTCGCAATCAGGGTGAATAGTTAGCTTGCAACAGGCCCGGTTGAACCACGTACGATTAAATCAACGTTCCATAACTCATGGGGCAATTCACCCTGAGGCTTTTCAATGAGTTCAAGCAAAAGTTCTGCCACGCGGCTGCCCGCGTTGCGTATCGACGATGATGTTGTGGTGAGCGTTGGCACGAGGCCCTCAGCGTTCAAAAACGGCAGACCGTCATCATGGCCAATCAGGGAAATATCTTTGCCAATTTCAAGGCGCAGTTCATGGGCGGCACGCATGGCACCAGAAATCAGCAGCATTGATGAAACGATCAGTGCCGTTGGTCGGTCTTTCATTTGCAAAATGCGTTTAGCTTCGCGGTATCCATTCTCTTCGGTCATCAGGCCGCTGAACATCAGAGCAGGATTATGTGGTAGGCCTTTTTCTCGCAGAGCCTTTTCATAGCCCTCACGCCGATGCAACGCATAGATGAGTTTTTCTGGCCCATTGAGAAGTCCAATGCGCCGATGCCCAAGATCGGTCAGCAGTTTGGTGGCTTTATGGAATGCACCAAGGTTGTCGATGTCGAGCCAAGCATAACCATCTTCGACGGAATCTAAACGCCCATGCACGATATATGGAAGTTTCAATTCATTGAGCAGCGCCACGCGCGGATCATCAACATGTGGCGCTTGCACCACCACGCCGTCAACGGCACCGCCTTCGGCAAAACGCCGATAGACGCTCATTTCATCTTCTTGCCCTCCGGCGTGGAGCAGCGTCTCAAAGCCATGCAGCGCCAGAATGTCCGCTGCCCCGGCCACAAAATCTGAGAACAGCGGATCTATCATCACAGTGCGGTCTGTAGGGAACACATAGCCAATGGCATGAGCGCGCCCGGTTGCCAGCCTGCGCGCATGTGCATTAGGGCGATAACCCAAATGTGCTGCTACTTCGGCTACACGCTTGCGTGTGGCTTCGCCCACTTCCGGATAGCCATTTAAAGCGCGGCTTACCGTCGTTTGCGACAGGCCTAAGTGTTTTGCCAATTCCTTGAGATTCATTGTGAAATTCTTGAGTAACTCACCAAAGCGCTTTCAAATGTATGACAATTGCGCCTAGCGACACTAAGTCGATTTTGCGAGCTCGGGCAAGAACTATCTTGATTTCAAGTTTTTTCTTGACGTTTTTTTGCGCTGTGATAGCGTTTTGGTTCTCAAAGCGGTTTGGGAAACTTGCAAGTTTTAAAAAAGCGAGATTCTAAATTGCTGGTTCTGGGAGGAACGTATTGGGGGATCATCTGCTTTCTCGGCATTTGACCCGTCTTTTTGTCACCCTCCTGGCGATGAGACTAATCAACCCTTTGGAGGATACCCAATGAAAATCAAAACCGCGCTCGCAACAGCCCTGATGGGCATGAGCTTTATGGCCGCTTCTGCCATGGCCGTTGATCTGAACATGGTTTCTGGCGCAACCGGCGGCGATCTTGCCTTCGCGCAAGCCAAGCTAGCCGATTTTGCCAAGGACACCGGCATCAATGTGAAGCTCGTTCCAATGCCATCATCCACCACTGACCAGTTTGGTCAATACAAGCTCTGGCTAGCAGCAGGCAATGCCGACATCGACATCTATCAAACCGACGTGATCTGGGCTCCACAGCTGGCTGACCAGTTAGTTGACTTGACCGCTGCTGCTAAAGACGTGGCCAAAGATCATTTTCCATCCATCATTGAATCACAAACGGTGAACGGCAAACTTGTAGCACTTCCATTCTTTACCGATGCGCCAGCGCTCTATTATCGCAAAGACCTCTTGGACAAGTACAAGCTCACCCCACCAAAGACTTGGGATGAAATGGCTAAGGATGCCAAGACCGTCATGGACGGTGAAAAGAACGCTGACCTGCAAGGCTTTGTGTTCCAAGGCAATGCCTATGAGGGCCTGACTTGCGACGCATTGGAATGGGTAAAATCTAACGGCGGCGGCCAAATTGTTGAGCCAGATGGCAAGATATCAATCAACAATCCAAAAGCAGCAGCTGCATTAGACCGCGCCAAGAGCTGGATTGGCACGATTTCTCCTAAGGGCGTTCTCGCCTATCAAGAAGAAGAAAGCCGTGGCGTTTGGCAATCTGGCAACTCAGTGTTCATGCGCAACTGGCCTTATGCTTTTGCTCTCGGCAACAAGGACGATTCAAAAATCAAGGACAAGTTTGACGTCGTTCCTCTGCCATCAAGCGGCGAGGGCACTACTTCTGCAGCAACATTGGGCGGTTGGAACCTTGCTGTTTCGAAATATTCGAAGCATCAGGCTGAAGCCATTAAAGCCATCATGTTTTTGGCTTCCGCCCAAAACCAGAAGGCCAACGCTCTGGAGCAGACCCA
>DATCEN010000200.1:0-9680 GCA_036510015.1 Aestuariivirga sp. | reverse complement strand
CACCGAATGATTAACGAAGCAGTGTCTGATGAACTTAAGACGCGCGTTCATGCCTTAGCTATTGAGGTGCTGTAGTAGGGTCAGTGACGGTGGCTGGTGCTGTTTTGGACACACGCAGCACGGTGATTTGTTGGCGGCGCTTTTTTAAAACTTCAAAGCGAAAGCCGTGAAAGTTAAATACCTGCCCGGTTTCAGGGATCATTTGGGCTTCATGGATCACCAAGCCCGCCAGTGTGGTGGCCTCATCATCAGGCAATTGCCAATCCAACGCGCGGTTTAAATCACGCAGCGGCACTGTGCCATCAACCATATAGCTGCCGTCTTTTTGCTTGCGCACACCATTAGAGACAGCGTCAAATTCATCAACAATATCACCGACGATTTCTTCGATGATATCTTCAAGCGTGATGAGGCCCTGCAACTCTCCATATTCATCCACCACAATAGCAAATTGGGTTTTACGGCGCAGAAAGGCATTCAGTTGATCGGGTAGGGCGCGCGTTTCAGGCACAAACCATGGATCAGTTATGATCTCAGTGAGTTTCACTTTTGAAGCATCACCATTGTGTTGTTGCACAGCCTGAAACAGGCTTTTCGCATGAAGAATCCCGATGATATTATCTTGGTTATCACGCCACACCGGCAAACGGGTTTTGCCGCTTTTTAAAACCATTGATACGATCTCGCTCATGGTTTCACTGGCATCCACCGCGATCATCTTGGTACGGTGAATCATCACATCGGAAATTTGCAGGTCTTGTAAATCCAGCAGCCCGCCCAGCATGTCGCGGTCTTTCTTGACGATATCGCCCTCGCGGTGGTGCAGATCAATGGCACCGCGCAATTCTTCATGAGCCGAGAGAATACTTTCTACATTATCAACATCCACGCCAAACAGGCGAAGTGATTTTTTAACGATATATTCAATCAACATTACAATGGGGCCAAAGACGGCCACGATAATACGCACAAGGTGCGCTGTTGCGATTGCAAACTTGTCTGGGTTTGCAATGGCATAAGTTTTGGGCATCACTTCTGCAAAGATCACGATGAGCACGGTCATCACCGCAGAAGCGATAACAGCCCCCTCACTTCCAAAATACTTCACCATTAAAACCGTGGCCAGAGCGGAAGCGGTGATATTGGCAAGACTGTTGCCCAATAAGAGAGCGCCGATCAACCGCTCAGGCACCTCGGTAAGTTTCAAAACGATACCTGCGCGCTTGGAGCCTTGACGTTCCAACTCAGTAAGTGTTGCGCGTGAAGCGGCGGTCATTCCGGTTTCAGAGCCAGAGAAAAAGGCGGAAACAAGGATCAGAAGCGCTACTGCCCCAATTGAATACCAATCGGATTGGCTGATGGTGAGGTTCATATTTGTGCACTCATGGGCGGGCCACGCCTTGCAGAGCGGCATCGGCCTGCAGGAACGCCAACACTTTGGCTTCATCTACGCCCTTAGCGATGAAGGCCTTACCGATGGCCTCAGTTAAAATGAAAGTGAGTTTGCCACTTTCAGCTTTCTTATCTTGATACATCAATTTCAACAGGACTTCCGGAGGTGGCAGTTGCTTTTTGATCTCACTGATGTGAGTGGGTAAGCCCGCACGGCGCAAGTGACTTGCGACTTTGCGAGATAAGCCTTGTTCACAATGGCCCAGCATTTCAGAAAACCCAAACGCCTGCACCATGCCAATGGCCACAGCTTCACCATGCAATAGCGTATCAGAATAGCCGGTTGCCGCTTCCAGCACATGGCCGAAGGTGTGACCGAGGTTTAGAAGTGCGCGAACGCCTGTTTCAGTTTCATCTTCAGCCACAATGCGTGCCTTCATCGTGCAAGAATGTTTCACGGCGTGGGCCGTGGCATTCACTTCGCCTGCCATAATGGCTTCGACATTTTGATCCAGCCAGTAGTAAAAGTCGCCGTCGCCCAGCAGACCATATTTCACCACTTCGGCATAACCTGCTGCGCGTTGGCGAACAGGCAAACTATTCAAAACATCGAGATCAGCCAAAACCAGAACGGGCTGATGGAAAGCTCCAATCAGATTTTTACCGAGCGTTGAATTGATCCCGGTTTTTCCGCCAACGGAACTATCAACTTGCGCCAGTAATGAGGTGGGGATTTGGATGAAATTCACCCCGCGCCGCAGAACCGCAGCAGCAAAGCCAGTGAGATCACCAATCACGCCACCGCCTAAAGCAATCACCACGTCTTTGCGCTCCACGCCAAATCCGAGCAAGCCATCGCAGGTTTTGGCGAGGTGCTCATAACTTTTGGTTTTTTCACCAGCAGGCAAAGTGATTGCATGGGTTGTGAAGCCCGCTGCCTCTAAGGATGAGGTGAGCGTTGACAGATGCAGTTTGGCGACATTCTCGTCGGTGACGATCGCTGCAAACTTACGCTTGAAATGTGGTGCCAGCAGTTGCCCGGCATTGGCCAGAAGCCCTTGGCCGATTGCGATATCATAGCTGCGCCCCGCCAAGTCTACGTGCACTTTTTCAAACAACATCTTCATCAGCTTTCAATCCGGGCCAAGCGGCCAAGGCGTGGATCACGTCATTTACCATTTGGCCATGCTGCACATCGCGGCTTTCAACAGTAACATCTGCATTTGCATAAACCGGATAACGCAATTCAATCAGGCGCTTTAGCACATCGGCTGGGTTTTCACTTTGCAGAAGCGGGCGGTCATCGCGTTTTGATACCCGCTTGAATAGGATTTCAAAATCTGCCTTCAGCCAAATTGAAACGGCGTGTTGTTTTATTCGGTCACGGGTTTCTTGGTTCATGTAAGCGCCACCACCCGTAGCCAAAACTTGGCAACCGTTTTCGAGCAGGCGCGCGATCACCCGTCGTTCACCTTCACGAAAATATTCTTCGCCATGATCAGCAAAAATTTCTGCAACCGATTTGCCAGCGGCCAATTCGATTTCATGATCGGCATCAACAAAAGGCAAATCCATCTTTTCAGCCAACCTGCGCCCCACGCTGGTTTTGCCAGCACCCATCAAGCCCACAAGCACAATGGCGCGTTTGCCAAGGGCAGACTTGGTATCTTCTATTTCTGAGGTTGTGGCAGTCTTAGGCATTTGAGAAGGCTTTTAGAGCAAGCGCCACACAAGAGCAAAGCAGTTGGCATTGGATTTTTTACAAGCTGGCAAGTATGATGAATCAGGGAAAGAATCTTAATGCCGGATACCGTGAAATTTGTGGTCTATATCGCTCTAGTTGCTGGGGTGATTTATGGCGCGGCCTATGCGCTGGCTTCTTTTCCGCCGCAACAAACCGAAATCACCAGGCCACTTCCACATGTCAAACTCCGTGGAAAGTGAACAAGATCGCCGTCTTTGCGGGCGATTTCTGGAAATGATGACAGCTGAGCGCGGTGCGGCGAAGAATTCAACTGCGGCCTATGCGCGAGATTTGAACATTTGGTGCGGTTTTCTTAATGCCCGAAAAAAGGCCGCGTTAAGTGCCACAACTGATGATGTGAAAGCCTTTCAGGTTGAGACGGAGCGTCTGGGATTGGCGCGGGCCACCACAGCGCGAAGGCTTTCAGCAATCAAACAGTTTCATGGTTTTCTACTTGCTGAAGGCTTGGCCAAAGATAATCCGGCAGCGATTGTTCAAGGCCCGCGGGCGCAACAGCACCTGCCCAAGATTTTAAATGACCAAGATGTGGCCAAGCTGCTGGAAACAGCGGCCACCAAAGCGGCCGAAGCTGAAGGTGCGGCCAAGCTTCGCGCGCTTCGCCTGCAATGCTTGCTGTCGGTTTTGGCGGCAACCGGGCTGCGGGTATCTGAGCTGGTTTCTTTGCCATTTCATGCAGCCACCAGCAGTGACCGGTTTCTTACAGTGAAGGGCAAAGGCGGGCGCGAACGCATGGTGCCCTTGGCCGATACGGCTCGTGCACTGATTCAGGTCTATGTCAAAGCTTTGCGCGAAGTGGCTGAGAGAGAGCCAAAGTTTCTGTTTCCATCACACGGGGCCAAGGGGCAACTGACACGGCAACATTTCGCGTTGGAGTTGAAAACACTGGCGCGCACGGCAGGCATTAATGCTGCCAAAGTTTCGCCGCATGTTTTGCGTCATGTCTTTGCTTCTAAGCTTTTGGCTGCGGGAGCGGATTTACGCAGCGTTCAACAAATGTTGGGACATGCGGATATTGCAACCACACAGATTTACACCCATGTTCAGGCGGAAAGGCTGAAGGAAGCTGTTGAGACTTACCATCCCCTATCGCAACGCCGTCGGGGAAAGGCGGGTTGACTTTGACGCTGCCAGCCGCCACTAACTTTGCGATATTAGCTTAACGAGGTTCTATGATTGAATTCTTGGATTTTGAGGCCCCAGTTGCAGAGCTTGAGGGCAAGATCGCTGGCTTGAGGGCCATGGCGCAAAGTGACGCCAAAATCTCGATTGCCGATGATGTACGCTCGCTTGAGAAAAAGTCTGCCAAGGCGCTGGCTGATCTTTATCAAAACCTAACGCCATGGCAGAAGGCGCAAGTGGCTCGCCATCCACAACGGCCGCATGCGCTGGATTATATCAGCGCATTGATTACTGATTTTGTGCCATTGGCTGGTGATCGCAAATTTGCCGAAGATGAAGCCGTGGTGGGCGGGCTTGGGCGTTTCAACGGCATGGCCGTTGTGGTGATTGGCCAGGAAAAAGGTTCCGACACCGAAAGCCGCTTGAAGCATAATTTTGGCATGGCCAAACCAGAAGGTTATCGCAAGGCCGTGCGCCTGATGGAAATGGCTAATAAGTTTGGTCTGCCCGTCATTTCATTTGTTGATACGACTGGTGCCTATCCGGGCGTTGACGCAGAAGAGCGCGGCCAAGCCGAGGCCATTGCACGCTCAACTGATTGCTGCCTCACCCTGGGTGTGCCGATTGTGGCGGTGATTATCGGTGAGGGCGGTTCTGGTGGCGCTATTGCTATTGCCACCGCCAACAGTGTGTTGATGTTGGAACATGCCATTTACAGCGTGATCTCACCTGAAGGGGCCGCGTCAATTTTGTGGCGTGACCCTGCACGCAATAAGGATGCCGCTGCCGCACTTCGCATCACTGCTCAGGATCTGAAAAAATATGGCGTGATTGATGAGATTGTAACCGAGCCTCTGGGTGGCGCACACCGGATGCCGGTTGATTCTATGCGCACCACGAAAGATGTTTTAGCCCGCGCCTTGGCAGGCTTTGCTGGCCTTTCACCCGATGCGCTGCGCAGCCAACGCCGCGAAAAGTTTATGGGGATTGGCAGCGCACTGTAATTTCAGGAGAATGCTGCATGAAGTTTAGCCGTCGTGACGTGTTAAAACTTTCGGCGGCTTTGCCATTCGTGTGGCAGGCGCGGGCGGAACAAATTCCAATGCTTGATATTGTTTCGCGCGTGCTTGAAGTCAAAGGCAAAGCGGCCAAAGTATTTGGCATTATTGGGCCAGATGGAAAGCCCGGGCTATCCTTGGTTTACGGTCAGCCGTTTCGTGCTTTGCTGCGCAATCAGTTGAGCGAGGAAACCGCCATTCATTGGCACGGCCTCACCCCGCCTGTGGCCCAAGATGGCGTGCCAATGTTGGTGGGTGAGCCTCTCAAAGCAGGTGAGAGCCGTAACTATGACTTCATCAATAAAAAGGTTGGCACGCATTGGATGCATTCACACATGGGCTTGCAGGAGCAGCAGCTGTTGGCCGCACCTTTAATTGTGCATGAAACTGCAAAGCCAGTGTTTGATGATCAGGAACATGTGGTGATGCTACATGACTTCACGTTCCGCGACCCCGCAGAGATATTGGCGGAGTTGGATGGTGGAGACGCCCCACAAATGGCGCGCATGGAGGTCAACCCCGCCCATTCCAGCACGATGGCGATGGCCAGCGACATAAAATTTGATGCGCTTTTAGCCAATGACAGAACACTGGATGATCCGGAAGTTGTGAAAGTTGAGAAAGGTGCAGCTTTGCGCATACGCCTGATCAATGCTGCCTCAGCCACAAATTTGTGGGTGGAACTTGGTGAGCTTAAAGGGCAATTGATTGCGGTGGATGGCAATGCGGTTAAGCCCATCAATGTTTCGCGCTTTCCACTGGCAATTGCGCAGCGCGCCGATGTGCGCATAACCATACCAAATGAAAATGGCGCTTGGCCTATTCTGTTTCATTCTGAATCCTCACACCTGCATGGCGGCATTTATTTAAAAGCTGGTAGTGGTCTAGTGGATCAAATTTTTGATCTGTGTCAGGCCAGCGCACCAATTGGTTTGGAATTTGAAGCCATGCTGCGCGTGCCTTACGCCTTGCACAAATCCCCATTGGTACAGCATGAAACCATTGCCTTGACCGGCGGGGATGATCATCATCAATTTGGCTTCAACGGCAGGCCGATGATGCATGATGTGTTGTTCAAGGTGAAGCAAGGCACGCGGGTGGAGGTTGCCTTCCGAAATGAAACGGTAATGGCCCATCCGATGCATATTCACGGCCACTATTTTCAGGTGACTGAAATCAATGATGTGGCTTTTGAAGGCGCACAACGTGACACGATTCTGGTACCGGCCGGCTATACCGTGAAGGTGCAATTTGAAGCGGATAATCCGGGCCTATGGGCGTTTCACTGCCACCATCTCTATCACATGAACAGCGGCATGATGGCGGCTATGGCTTACGTCTAACTAAAGTAAATCTACCAAATGCGCGATCAATGGCACATCTGCTGGTGGCATCGGCAGTTCACGCAGTTCCTTGGCATAAGCCCATTTTAATTCTTGCCCCTCCAGCCCGTGCGCAATGCCCTTCCAACGCCTACACACATAAAGCGGCATGAGCAGATGAAAATTTTCATAGGTGTGCGAGGCAAATGTCAGTGGCGCTAGACAGCTTTCAGTAACGTCTATGCCAAGCTCTTCTTTTAATTCGCGGATGAGTGCGGTTTCAGGGCGTTCACCGTCTTCGACTTTTCCACCAGGAAATTCCCACAACCCAGCAAGTGATTTGCCTTCTGGGCGCTTAGCCATTAGCACGCGACCGTCCGCATCAATCAAGGCTGCGGCACAAACGAGGAGGCGTTTCATCTAGCTGCGGTAAGAGCCGTTGATGTCAATATAACCGTGGGTCAAATCGCAAGTCCAAACGGTGGCTTTGCCTTTGCCCACGCCGATATCGGCCTCAATTTTAATATAACGGGTTTTCATGTGAGGCATGATGTCGGCCTCAACATATTTGGCATCGCGCATGCCTTTGGCGGCTACAAGAACGCCACCGATTTTGATGCGCAGCTTGTCGCGGATCGCCTTTTCGCCGGATTTGCCAACGGCCATAACAATGCGGCCCCAATTTGCGTCTTCACCCGCGATGGCCGTTTTAACCAGCGGTGAATTGGCAATTGTCATGCCGATTTTATGGGCAGCCTTGTCATTTTCTGCACCGGTGATTTTAATCTCAATGAGTTTTTCTGCGCCTTCGCCGTCTCTGGCCACTTGCAGTGCGAGATCGAGACAAACCGCATCTAACGCTTTGGAGAAAGCTTTGAGATGGGCTGGCGATTTAACCACAGCGCCTTTGCCAGTGGCCAACAGAAGAACTGTGTCAGATGTTGAAGTATCGCCGTCCACCGTAATGCAATTGAAGCTGGGCTTCACTGCGGCAGTGAGTGCGATCTGCAAAGGCTTGGCAGCAATCTTGGCATCGGTGAAAATGAACGCCAGCATGGTGGCCATGTCTGGAGCGATCATGCCAGAGCCTTTGGCAATTCCATTGATCGTTATGTTCTTGCCGTCGACTTTAATCGTAGCGGTGGCCATCTTTTGAAAAGTGTCGGTGGTCATGATGGCTTTGGCCGCCATGTCCCATGCGTCAGCTTTTGCGCCCGCCGCCAGCATTGCCATTGCATCGGTGATTGGAGCTGGATTTAACGGTTCACCGATCACGCCGGTTGAGGCTTGGAATACTTCAGCCTGCTTGCAGCCAAGTTGTGTTGCAGCGGCCTTGGCCACGGCCCTCACCGTTTCAATGCCCTTTTTGCCAGTAAAGGCGTTGGCATTGCCCGCATTGACCACAAGGGCGCGGGCCTTTCCCTGTTTCAGGTTAGCGGCACACCAATCAACCGGGGCTGATGGGGATTTTGAGCGGGTTAAAGTGCCAGCCACCGTTGTGCCTTCGGCCAAGATGGCCAGTAACACGTCAACACGGTTCTTATAGCGGATGCCGGTTGCGGCACAGGCCAGGCTTACGCCAGCAACTTGTGGCATGGTGGGCTGAGAGGTTGGCGCAAGGGGTGATACAGAGTGCGCCATTCAGGCCTCCAAGATGTTATTGTTGTTTAGCTGGTACGTCGTCAGGTGCCGCCAGATCGCCCTTACCGCTATCATCTGGCTGGGCAGCGCCTGGCGTTTTGGCCTGGTTTTGGGCCGCCTTAATCTGCGCTTGATAATCATCATGCGCTTTCTTGAGATCAGGATCGAGCAGTTCAACCTTGGCGGTGGATTGCAGCGATTGTAGCTTGGCCTGGAGCAAGTCGCGCACCTTCACATTGCGCAGTGCTTCCTTGACTTGATCAAAGGGAGGGGCAGTGCCCATTTTGCGATCATCAAGGCGGATAACATGCCAACCAAAATCAGTTTTAATGGGAGCGGAAATTTCGCCGACTTTCAATGCGAAGGTGGCTTTAGAGAATTCTGGCACCATTTCAGGTGCGCTGAAGTAACCGAGATCTCCACCATAATCTTTCGAGCCATCGAGGCTATATTGCTTGGCCAGATCTTCAAACTTGGCGCCTGCCTTTAGCTTAGCGATAATATCAAGGGCTTCCTTTTCGGTAGCCACGAGAATGTGGTGGGCGCGCACGCGCTCAGTTTGCTGAACCTTTGCGGCCTCAGCGTCATATTGGGTTTTCAATTCAGCATCGGTAACAGTTGGGGCTAGTTTTTCAGCCAGATAAGAATCGCGCAGCGCCTTGGCCTGATAGGCGGCAAGACGGCGCTTGTAATCATCTGTATCAGCCACGCCTTCTTTGGCGGCTATTTGGGCAATGAGATGACGTTCAATCAAAAACTCCACCACAAATGGATAGCGCATCTTGGCAGGCAGATTGGGCAATTGGCCGATCACATCGTCAAAGGCCATGCGCACTTCAGAGGTTTTGATTTCATAGCCGTTGACGGTGGCTACAACCTTGTCGTCGCCAGCCAATGAATTTGCGGCAGCAGGCGCAGGGGCAGCAGCAACAGGTGCTGCGGCTTTGGGGGCGCTTTGGGCCATGGTGGGCAGGCACATGACCAAATTGGCCATAACGACGATAAGAGCGATTTTCAAATAGTTGTGAATGTTTGTCATCGAATCCATCGAGTTCTGGGAATCCAACACGTTTTGGCCCGCTGCAGGGTGCTATATGAGGCCAATGACTTGGAAACAAGGCAAGAATATGCCTTTTCTACTATTGTGGCAGCGCTGCAACAGGTTGAATCAGAACTGATCTGCCACTATGTCAGGGGCGATGTTTGAGGGTTTCTCAAAACCCTTTCTCTCGGCTATAGGCGTGCCCAACGCTTCATTATTGGGTTAATGCCCTACAGGATTGAAAATATGCTCGGACTAGGCCGCCTCGCTGCAACTGTGTTTGGCACAACAAATACCCGCAAATTGGCGGTGTTTCAGAAGCAGTTGCCCGCCATCAATGC
>DATCEN010000199.1:0-3580 GCA_036510015.1 Aestuariivirga sp. | reverse complement strand
CGCCGCCAAATCCTTCGACAAGTTCGCGCAGGGTGACGCCAAAAGCTTTTTCTACAATTCCGCCTTGGTTGAGATTGCCACCCAGCTGGAAAGGCATGGTGCCACGCGAACGGCCCATGCCGAAATCTTGATAGGCCTTTGCGCCTTTCGCCAAAATAAAAGGAACAGCAGCGAATGATAGAACGTTGTTAATGATGGTAGGTTTTCCGAACAGACCTTCGAGTGCGGGGATTGGCGGCTTGGCCCGCACCACGCCGCGCTTGCCTTCGAGAGATTCCAACATGGAAGTTTCTTCACCGCAAATATATGCGCCACCGCCGCGACGTACTTCGAGTGTGAAAGATTTATCCGTGTACTGAATATTTGCGCCCAGCCAACCCGCTTTTGTGGCAATCCCAATCGCCTCTTTCATCGTGTCAATGGCATAAGGATATTCCGAGCGTATATAGATGAAGCCTTTGCTCGCCCCGCTGGCGATGCCCGCGATGATCATGCCTTCGATTAACATGAAGGGATCACCTTCCATCACCATGCGGTCTGCGAAAGTTCCTGAGTCACCTTCATCACCATTGCAGCAGATATATTTTTGATCGGCCGTCGCTTCGACCACAGTTTTCCATTTGATGCCGGTTGGAAAGCCAGCGCCGCCGCGTCCCCTCAAACCAGAATCCATGACCTCCTTGACGATCTCAGCGCCCGAAAGTGTGAGCGCTTTTTTGAGTCCAACAAATCCACCGTGGCTGATGTAATCATCAAGCGAAACTGGATCGGTTATGCCAGCGCGCGCAAAAGTGAGGCGTTCTTGATTTTTGAGAAATGGAATTTCTTCCACAAGTCCTTGCGACAGCTTGTGTTTGCCGCCATTCAGAAAATCTGCGGCGAACAGTGTCTTCACATCACCCAGTTGCACACCGCCATAGCCCATGCGGCCCTTGGGCGTTTCCACTTCAACGAAAGGCTCAAGCCAAGCCAACCCGCGCGAAGAATTGCGAATGATCTGTACACTGAGATTCTTGGCTTCGGCTTCTTTGGCAATGGCTTCGGCCACTTCATCGGCACCCAATGCTTTGGCCAACATATCGCGTGGGATGTAAATCTTCATCATCACGCCAATCCCTCTACTAGAGCATTGACCTTATTAACCTTGATGGCGGCCTTCGGCTTACCATCAATCAGCGCCGCTGGGCCCATGGGGCAAAGGCCGAGGCAATAAACCGCCTCCAAGGTGATCTTGCCATCTTTCGTCGTTTCACCCAGTTTTATCTTGAGCGCTTTTTCCAGCGCTGCAATAACTTCAAACCCGCCAGCACTTTGGCAAGCCTCAGCGCGGCAAATTTTTATCACATGCTGGCCTTGGGGCTTGAGATGAAAGTCGTGATAGAAAGTCACCACGCCGTAAACTTCCGCGCGCGAAAGATTAAGCGCCTCGGCAATGACGGGCAGGGAGCTTTCGGGCACATGGCCAAGCTTGTTTTGAATATCGTATAGAATCTCAATCAAGGCATCAGGCCTATTGCCATAAGCCAGGCAAATTTCCTCCACGTCAGAAGTGACTGTAGCTTGAGGAAGAGACTGTGACATGATCAATAATACCGCAAATAGTGGCCTAAGGCGTGATTAAAAAATATATTCCGTGAATAGGAAAAAAGAGATTGACAGCGCACGGTGATGCGCCTATTGCTGGTTACACTCCAGAAATGGGCCAAGCAACAGGCCACTGAGTTTCACAGCAAATTACCTCATGAAAAAGCCGAAGAAAATAGCAACAGGTGCAGAGCCTGATTGGCCCGCTATTCGCGCGCGTTATGAGGCGCGTGATGAAGCGGTGGCTGACATTGCATGCTCTATCGGCATGAAAGCCAGTGCCTTAATACAGCACGCAAAATTACAACGCTGGGCCATGCGCAGCAGGCCTCGCAAGCGCAAAGCCGTTAAATCTGAGCCTGTTTCAGCACCGCCGCAGCCCAAGCCAATCACCTCAACCAAAGAGGCGATCACCCGACTTAAAGAGTTGGTGCAAAGCCGCATTGCAAAACTGGAACAAAGCCTAGCCCAAGGCAGCGAAAATGAACGCGGCATCAACGCTGCCAACCTTCTGGCACGCACACTTGAGAAAGTTTTGGAACTTGAAGAACAACAACGCAAGCACACAAGACTTCTCGCCAGCGAAGGCAGAAGGCGTGATGACGCCTGGCGTGAAGAACTTGCGCTTCGCCTTGCGCGCCTTGCAAGGGGCGAAACTACCCACGCAAACATTCACTCTGCCGGAGGTGAAGGAACTGTTGCAGGATTGGCGGTTATGGGCGCGTGAAGATCAGCTGCCGCCAGAGCCTTTAACGTGGCGTAATTGGCTCGTGTTGGGTGGGCGCGGTGCTGGCAAAACCCGCGCGGGCGCTGAATGGGTGCGCGCCAAAGCATTGGGCCACTGGGGCACGGCGGCAAAACGTTTGGCCATCATCGGGCCATCGTTGTTGGAAGCACGCCACGTGATGATCGAAGGCCCATCGGGCCTGCTGTCAGTGCACACAAATGAAGAGCGGCCAGAGTATCAACCATCCAAAAGACTGATCACTTGGCCTAATGGTTCCACCGCACAACTGTTTTCTGCCGATGAGCCGGAAACTTTGCGTGGGCCACAATTTGAAGCCTGTTGGTGTGATGAATTGGGAAAATGGAAACACGCAGATGAAGCTTGGGCCATGTTGCAATTTGCATTGCGGCTGGGAGAGCATCCACAATGCGTGATCACCACCACGCCAAGGCCAACAGCTCAATTGAAGAAATTTTTAAGCGATGAGGCCACGGTGGTTTCGCGCGCCACAACTTTTGCGAATGCGGCCAATTTGGCTCCGGGTTTTATGCGCGATATTGAAGCGCGTTACGGCGGCACAAGATTGGGTCGGCAAGAATTAATGGGAGAGTTGATTGAAGATGATCCCAACGCCTTGTTCAAGCGTGAGCAGATTGAAATGGCGCGGGTAAAACTAGCGCCGCAGTTAAAACGCATCGTAGTGGCGGTCGATCCTCCCGCTGGCTTTGGCAAGAAAAGCAATGCTTGCGGCCTTGTGGTTGCAGGCGTGGACGCAATTGGCAACGCCTATGTTTTAGAGGATGCAACGGTTCGCGGTTTAAGACCCGCAGGCTGGGCCAAACGCGCCGTGAAATTATTTCAAGATTGGAAAGCAGACCGTGTTGTTGCCGAAGTCAATCAGGGCGGCGCAATGGTGGAACAAGTTTTACGTGAGGTGAACCCTGACGTCAGTTTCAAATCGGTTCATGCTTCGCGTGGCAAATCCGCAAGGGCAGAGCCGGTGGCAGCACTATATGAGCAGGGCCGCGTGTTTCACGTTGGCGCGTTTCCAGAATTGGAAGATGAAATGTGCAGCGAAATCAGAAGCGGCGTTTACAGTCCGGATCGGCTCGACGCTTTAGTATGGGCCATCACCGAATTACTGTTGACTAAAGGCCCAGCTGAGCCTCGCGTGCGGATGGTTTGAGAGGAAGATAATGTTTGAAAAACTAAAATCGCTGTTCACTCCAGAGCAAAAAGCTTTGCCGTATTTACCCATGGTGAGCCTTT
>DATCEN010000198.1:0-2225 GCA_036510015.1 Aestuariivirga sp. | reverse complement strand
AATGCCATCATTGGCTTTTCAGACTTACTGGGCACCGACAAGCTTCGCATTAACCCTGAAAAATCATTGCAATATGCAGGCTATATTAACCAAGCCGCCCTACATTTGTTAGCCGTTATCAATTCAATTCTCGATATTTCCAAGATCCAAGCGGGTAAATTGGAAGTGGAATTGGCACCGCTGGAGTTTGCCAAAATACTCGAACCCTGTATTTTGCTGAGCGAAACCAAGGCCAAAGAAAAACAGATCATCGTCACGCGTTCAATTCAGCAAGACATGCCGCTATTGATGGCGGATTCACTGCGCCTGAAGCAAATTCTCATCAACCTGCTCTCTAACGCCGTGAAGTTCACGCCTGAAGGCGGCAAAGTGCACATTGAAGCTGGCGTCAAGGATGCAAGATTTGCGCTCATATCGGTCACAGATTCAGGCGCTGGCATGGAGCCTGAAGAAATCAAAACCGCACTTCGCCCCTTCGGCCAGATCGAAACCGGACTTAACAGACGCAATGATGGAACCGGTTTAGGCCTGCCTATCGCACAGGCGTTGGCGCAAATGCATGGTGGCAAACTCAATGTTATCTCCAGCAAGGGCCACGGCACAAAAATCGAACTCCTTATCCCCTTTGCCACACTCTAAAAACTGAAAGCAAAAACCGAGATGAACCCTTCCTCCTCAAGCCAAAACAATCAAATTGTCAGTGGCAATGAATATGATGCAGCCGAACGTCTGGGACGCATTGTGGCTGTCACCGGTGGCAAGGCAGTTGTGCTGATGGACACGCTGGACCAACATTCTAACGACACCAGACATCGTGCAGAAATTGGCACCTTGTTGAAGGTCGAAGGCCCCAACTCAATCTCGCTTGCTTTGGTATCAGCGCTCAGTTCTCCCATGCCAACCCACAGCACCGGCGAACGTGAAACGCGCATTGTGGAAGTAGAGTTCATCGGCGAGTTCACCCGCAAGGACGATGGCACCGTTGATCGCTTCCGCCGTGGTGTCTCTAGCTATCCAACATTGGGCGATTCAGTTTATCGCTCCGACCGAAGTGATCTTGCATTGGCCTATGCTTGCGACACCGAAGGTTCAGTGCGCGTGGGCTCCATCCATCAGGATTCCAGCATCCCTGCTATGGTAAAAGTTGATGAAATGTTGGGTAAACATTTCGCCATTTTGGGCACCACCGGCACGGGCAAATCTTGCACCGTGGCGTTGGTATTGCGGCGCATTCTGGAAAAAAACCCGCAAGCTCACATCCTGCTTCTTGATGTGCACCGTGAATATGCCCAAAGTTTTAAGGGGATTTCAGAAGTCGTCACACCAGACAACATGGTATTGCCATTCTGGCTTCTCAACTTTGATGAAGCAGTAGAAATTCTGATCGGTGAAAAGGTTGGACGTGATACGGATATTGAAATTCTGCGTGAAATTATCCCCATCGCCAAAGCCCGTTATATGGGCAACTCGCGGCGCGATAAGGCGGGCACAGTACGGCAACGCGATTCACTGGTTGAAAATAACATCGGCGTTGATACGCCTATCCCTTTCCGCACCTCTGATTTGATTTCAGTGCTGGAAGAATATCTCGGTAAATTGGATTTGAAGGGTGAACTTGCACCCTACAAACGCCTCAAGGCCAAGCTGGAAGCCATCAGCCGTGATCCGCGCTATTCTTTCATGTTCGGTTCTCTCACCGTGCAAGACAATATGGCGCAAGTGTTAGCGCGTATTTTCCGCATCCCTGTTGGCGGCAAACCAATTGCTATTCTTGAACTTGGCGGTCTTCCATCTGAAATCATCAACGTGGTGGTTTCAGTTCTTGCCAGGCTAGCCTTTGATTTTGGTGTGTGGAGTGGCGGTCGCGTACCCATCACTTTCGTTTGCGAAGAGGCGCACCGCTATGTGCCTAATGATGCCACAACCGGCTTTGAGCCAACCAAGCGTGCGCTATCACGCATTGCCAAAGAAGGTCGTAAATATGGCGTTTCTCTATGCATTGTAACCCAGCGCCCGGCGGAGCTTGATCCAACCATCCTGTCACAATGCAGCACTGTTTTCTCGTTACGCCTGACCAATGATCGTGACCGCGCCATTCTTCAGGCCGGCATTTCTGACGCCGCCGCCAGCTTGCTTGAATTCATGCCCACCATGGGTGCAGGCGAGGCCGTGTGCTTTGGTGAAGGCGTGGCACTGCCCACGCGTATTAAATTTGATTTGCTGCC
>DATCEN010000197.1:0-6027 GCA_036510015.1 Aestuariivirga sp. | reverse complement strand
TATGGCCTTCAAGGCTCTCTTCAAGAAAATCCTTGAGGCCACCTGGAAAGTGGAGCACAGCTTCATCTGGTGTCTCTTTGTCTTTGATTAGACTTTTGTCACAATGCCAACGGATTTCAACACCGCCGAAGAGATAAGATTTAGAACGCGACATTTTGTAAAGGCGCGAGGGATTAAAGACGGTGTTGCCTTTGCCGAAAATCTGCTCATCTGGTTTGAACTTCACCATTGTGCCGCGACGGCCAGATACTTTGCCCAGCTCTTCTAATTTACCATCAGGTTTACCGCGGCGAAACTCTTGGCGATAAAGCTGTTGGCCGCGCGCCACTTCCACTATCACATGTTCGGAAAGTGCGTTGACCACTGAAACGCCAACACCATGAAGGCCGCCGGAGGTTTCATAGGCGCCACTATCAAATTTACCGCCGGCGTGAAGCACCGTCATAATAACTTCGAGGGCGGATTTATCCTTGAACTTGGGATGTGGGTCAACGGGCATGCCACGGCCATTATCGGTGACGGCAAGATAGCCATCGGCGGTGTAATTAACGTCAATCCAAGTTGCATGGCCGGCCACAGCTTCATCCATCGCATTGTCCAGCACCTCAGAGAAAAGATGGTGCATCGCTTTTTCATCGGTGCCGCCGATATACATACCCGGTCTGCGGCGCACTGGCTCTAGGCCTTCAAGAACCTCAATATCAGCGGCCGTATAGCTTTCCTCGCCGCGCGCTTTGGCTCTCAGCTTGGGCGTTGGCTTTGGTGCATCTGGCAGATTGCCAAACAGATTTTCGTCATTTGGTGGTTTGGCCATGGAACCTTAAAAGCTTTCAAGTCGAATCATCGCCTCACAATGCCAGCGCAAGCCTGCAAAAGCCACTTTGCATTGTACGACTTTAATCAGTAAGGAATTTTTTTGATCTGGGAGTTAAGTAGATAATGGCGCAACACGAGGAATATGCCGCATGGCGGGGCCCCATCGTTATGGTGGGTTTTGGCTCTATCGGCCGTGGCACGTTACCGCTGATTTTACGCCATATCGCCTGCGCGCCAACACAAATCACAGTGATTGATCCATTGGACGACGGCGAAGCGCTGACCGAGCTTTACGGCGTTAAGTTCAAACAACTGGGCCTAACGCCAGCTAACTACCGCAAGGAAATGGGCAAGCTGTTGAAGGGTGATAAACAAGCCTTGATCGTGAATGTTTCAGTTGATGTGGATAGCCTGTCGATGATGAAACTGGCCCGCAAGCACGGCGCACTTTACATTGATACCGTGTTGGAGCCATGGCCTGGGTTTTATTATAACACCAAAGTAAGCAACTCAGGCCGCACCAATTATGCTTTGCGTGAACGCATGTTGGCCACCAAGCGCAAATTGGGCAAAGGGCCCACCGCAGTTTCTTGCTGTGGGGCAAACCCCGGTATGGTGTCTTGGCTGGTCAAGCAAGCTTTGCTCAATCTTGCCGCTGAAGGCCGCAAAAAGGCGCCAGTGCCAAAGACGCGCGAAGGCTGGGCGGCGCTGGCGCGAAAATTGGGCGTGCAAGGCATTCACATTGCTGAACGTGATACTCAAGAGACCAACAATCCAAAGCCGCTGGGCACTTTCGTCAACACCTGGTCAGTGGAGGGATTTATTTCAGAAGGCAAACAGCCTGCTGAATTGGGCTGGGGGACGCATGAGAAAAAGCTGCCCAAAATTGGGCGTCGTCACCGCTTTGGTACAAAGGCAGCGATCTATCTTGAAAGCGCTGGTGGTAACACACGCGTGCGCTCTTGGGTGCCACATATCGGGCCGCAGTATGGTTTTCTCGTCACCCACAATGAAGCAATTTCAATCTCGGACTATTACACCGTAGTAAGAGACGGCAGGCCAGTTTACCGACCCACTTGTCACTACGCTTATCATCCGTGCAATGACGCTCTGCTCAGCCTGCATGAACTATTTGGCAGTGGCGGCAAGCATCCAAAAAAGCAGCATATTCTTTCTCCGGATGAGATTGTTGACGGCGCTGATCTGCTTGGTGTTTTGCTTTATGGGCATAAGCGCAATGCTTATTGGTATGGTTCAGAACTCACCATGGAGCAAACCCGCAGGCTCGCACCGCATCAATCTGCAACTGGCATGCAAGTGACTTCGGCGGTTCTGGCTGGCGTCATCTGGGCGATTGAAAACCCTATGGCCGGCATTGTGGAAGCCGATGAAATGGATTTCAAACGCTGCCTTGAGGTGCAAATGCCTTACCTTGGGGATGTGAATGGTTATTTCACTGACTGGACACCACTGGATTCACTCGATACGTTTTTTGATCGAAAGGGTGATACCAAAGACCCTTGGCAGTTTTCCAACATTCTGGTGACTTAGGACGAGCAGGCTTAGGTTTTACGGTCGAGCGAGAAGCCAAAGTCGCCATCAAGCCATGTATCTTTTTCAGACACCATGGCATGTACAGGAAGCGCTTGGCTGAGTGTGGCCATGCCCTTTTGTTTGGTTATCGCGGTGCCAATGGCCATGAATTCAACCAGGCCTGATCCAATTTCTTGAATGTAGGTTTTCACCCCAATGACATCCTCGGCGCCAAGGCCGTCTGCCTCAGTTTTGATGCGGTCGATCGCAATTTCGCGGGCATCGTGGATCAAGGTAGTCAGTTCGTTCACCTCGCCTTTGGCGAGAGATTTAAACGCCGCCATAAATCCACCAACAAATCCCAACGAATAAATCGACGTGGACATAAGAAGTTTAACCGGAGCATAGCCCAGATTGACAATGGCCCACAGCTCTTCGCCTGTCAGATCACTTGTCACTGGGTTTTGATCGGCGGTGCTCGGCAAAGCGAAATTGCGTGCCGCAGTTCCGGTCATCACCATTTCATGTAAACCCGCCCACGGAAGAATCGTGGTGCGGATTCCAAGTACGGCATTGGCTTTGTCGTTGCGCGCTTGGGCTGCGATCCGTTCCAGCGCGTGATGTCGGGTGTGGTTGAATACATCAGAATATTCTTTGATCTCACCACGCCCCAAGGTTTTCAATGCACCAAGGAAACCACCGCCAACGCCCATCGAATAGGCAATGTTGCCGAAAGCATGTGAGGTCGGTTGGAAGCCAGCGTCCATGTGGCAGTAAAGTTCTTGGGCACTGCCAGCGCTGCTAAAAAAGCCACCACCGCCAGAATTATTATGCACACATGAGCCTACGAAAAGAAACTCGGTGCTGCCCTGAAAATTGCGCAATTCTCCGGTTACGCCGGCAATGCCAGATGCACCATCACGCTTGGCTTCAGCGACCATGCGGTTGAAGGCATTGATGCGTCCTTCCTCGATGGCTTGGGTGACTTGCGGAACCTCTCCACCGAGAAGATTGCGAACCCCGGCGCCAATACCGCCGAGAAAGCCCATGGAGTTGACACT
This sequence comes from Aestuariivirga sp., assembly GCA_036510015.1. GTDB lineage: Bacteria > Pseudomonadota > Alphaproteobacteria > Rhizobiales > Aestuariivirgaceae > Aestuariivirga. The sequence continues at coordinate 2,617 of DATCEN010000197.1, read as the reverse complement.
ATTGCCCACTACAAGTTCACCAGCGCTATAGCCCTTCAGCGCCAAGCAATAAATTTCATTACCAGAAAGACCGGTCACTTTGGCCATCGAAGTCTCCTTCAAGCGGTTGGCTTATGAGGTTAGTATAGGCAGCATGAGCAAGATTCGCATCGCCACAGTTATTATGTCCTTGCAACTATTGGGTTATGTCACCTGCCCTGCTTGGGCCGAACCCAAATATGCCATTGCCATGCATGGCGATCCGGCTTTGCCAGCGGATTTCAAATCCCTGCCTTATGCCAATGCCGATGCGCCGCAAGGTGGGGTGCTGAAACAAGCAATTTTTGGAACCTTTGACAGCCTTCAGCCCTATATCGTGAGGGGCAACCCGGCTTCCGCGATCAGACCCTATGTTTATGAAAGCCTGATGGGTCGCAATTGGGGTGAGGCATTTACACTTTATGGTTTGATCGCCCAAAGCATCGATGTTTCAGACGACCGGCAAGTTTTTACATTCAAATTGCGCCCTGAAGCAAAGTTTTCGGATGGAACGCCTATCACTTCCGCCGACGTACAATTTTCCATGGAAACATTGCGCGATCATGGGCGACCCAATTTTAAGAACAACTTTTCCAAGATTGTGAAAATTGAAACCCCTGATGCTCAGACGATCACTTTTACTCAAGATAAGGGGGATCGTGAGTTGCCAATGATCGTGGGGCTGATGCCGATACTTTCAAAAACCTATTGGCAGAGCAAAGACTTTGAGGCCTCATCACTCTCACCCACAATTTCCAGCGGGCCTTATGTGGTGGCCGAGGTCAAGCCAGGCGAAAGCATCACACTCAAAAAGGATTCTAATTACTGGGGCAAGGATTTGCCCATCAATAAGGGCATGTGGAATTTCGATACCCTGCGCTTTGATTGGTACAAGGATGCCTCATCGGTTTTCGAAGCGTTCAAAAAAGGTGATGCTGATATTCGCATTGAGTCAGAGCCTTCACGTTGGTCAACAGGTTACGATTTTCCGGCTGTCAAAAACGGCCAAGTGAAGCTGGAAACATTTACCGCTCAAACGCCAGCGCCCGCCTATGGTTTTGTGTTTAATACGCGCCGCGCAATTTTCGCCGATGTTAAAACCCGCGAAGCATTGGTTTATGTTTTTGATTTTGAATGGGCCAATGCCAATTTATTTAATGGCCTTAACGCCAGGATCTATGGGTATTATTCAGGCTCAGCCCTGTCTTCACTGGGCAAACCTGCTGATGCAGCAGAACTAAATGTGTTGGGCGACGCCGCAAAAACTTTACGTTCTGACTTTTTGGATGGCACCTATAGGCTTCCGGTTACTGATGCCACTGGCCATGACCGCAAGGTCTTACGCAAGGCGGCTGATTTGTTGGCGCAGGCTGGCTGGAAAGTTGCTGACGGTGTTTTGAAGAATGATAAGGGTGAGGCACTGGCTTTCACCATCACTGTTCAAGATGCCGATCAGGAAAAACTGGCTTTGCATTATCAACGCTCACTGGCTTTGATGGGCGCCAAAGTTGAAGTGAAGCGGGTTGATGATACCCAGTTCAAACAACTGCAAACGGCTTATGATTATGACATGATCCCCGTAACGATTTACAATTCACTTTCGCCGGGCAACGAGCAGGCGTTATATTTCGGCTCGTATGGCCGCGAACAGCAAGGTACGCGTAATTATGCCGGCATTCATGACGCGGGCGTTGACACTGCAATTGTGGCCATGGTGCAGGCGCGTAGCAAGGAAGAGTTTGAAGCTTCAGTGCGGGCCGAAGACAGATTGCTGGCATCAGGTTTTTATTTCGTGCCATTATCTGCACCTAATCAATGGGTAGGCAGATGGGCGCGCATCGGATCTATGCCACCCGGTAAACAGCCATTGACCGGCTTTGAGGCAACAACTTTGTGGAGTGAGACCAAGTGAGAATTGAGATGATTTCTGATGTAATTTGTCCTTGGTGCTTTCTCGGAAAACGCCGCTTAGACAAAGCTTTAGCCTTGGTTTCGGATATTGAGGTTGAGGTGATATACCGACCGTTCTTTCTTGATCCCAACATTCCACCTGAAGGCCTCAGCCGCAAAGCCTATATGCACAGCAAATTTGGTGATCGCGATTTGAAGGCCATGCATAAACCGCTTGAAGAGGCCGGGAAAAAAGACGGTGTGCCTTATCATTTCGATAAAATCACCCGCACGCCTAATACTTTGGATGCGCATCGTTTGATCCGCTGGGCCAAGCAGTTTGTGCCCGACAAGCAGGCTGAAATGAAAGAAGCATTGCTCTGCGCTTATTGGCGCGATGGCAAAGACGTGGGCGATCATAAAGTGCTGGGCGAGATTGCCACATCAGTCGGCATGGATGGGCGTGAGATAATGATTTTGCTGGCACAGGACACGGATAAACGCGAAGTGATGGAAGAGGTAGAACACGCCTATCAACTCGGTGTTTCAGGTGTGCCAACTTTCATCATCGATAATAAATTTGGCATCTCAGGCGCGCAAGAAGTGGAAACTCTGGTACAGACGATTAGAGACATTGCGGCGAAGGCCTAGGTGAAGACCTCAGGGCAGACTTATTCCAGTATGCTGCGCTAATTGTTCTTTGACGTAA
>DATCEN010000196.1:0-2375 GCA_036510015.1 Aestuariivirga sp. | reverse complement strand
TACATTATCTGGCGTGAGCGAAATTTAAAATTGACTGATGCCGTATGATTATTTTTTATATGACAAGAAAGTGCCTGTGCCATGCACGCATAACTCGCCGATGCTGTCACGGATTTCGGCCGTGGCCGTTAACATGCTCCGCCCGGAATGCATCACCCTGCCCTCTGCGCGTAATATGCCGCTTTCAACGCTCACCTTGCGAACATAGTTCACGCTGAGCTGCACTGTGCCTGCACCAACGCCTGGCCCCAATTTGGTAAGAATAGCACAACCCAGCACGCAATCCATGATGGATGCAAGCCAGCCACCGTGAATGCGGTTCATCGGGTTATAAAATTCAAATTTCGGTTCAGCCTCAAGCCACACATGGCCATCTACAGCTTTCACCACTTTCATGCCCAGCAATTTGGAATAGGGATCAGATGTGCCACTCTTGACGGAGTGTGCAATCAATTCCAAACCGGACAGCTTTTCAAATTCGGCATAAGCCTTTTGCGCTTCGGCGAGGAACTGGTTTTCCACCAAGTTTAAACCAACCGACTTTGCACCACAGCTGCTTCAATGAATGAAGCAAATAGTGGATGAGGTGCAAATGGCTTTGATTTCAATTCGGGATGATACTGCACACCGATGAACCACGGGTGATCGGCATATTCCACGGTTTCAGGCAGTAATCCATCGGGCGACAGGCCAGAGAAGACAAGGCCCGCATTTTCAAGCTTAGAACGGTAAGCCGTGTTCACTTCATAGCGATGGCGGTGGCGTTCACTGATTTTAGTATCACCATAAATGTTGGCAATGCGTGTGCCGGCTTTTAATATCGCATCAAAAGCCCCGAGGCGCATGGTGCCGCCTAAGTCGCCACCCTTTTTGCGGATTTCAAGCTCATTGCCCTTCATCCATTCTGTCATGGTGCCAACAACTGGTTCTTTGGTGTCACCAAATTCGGTGGATGACGCGTTCTCCACGCCACACAGATTGCGCGCTGCTTCGATACAAGCCATTTGCATACCAAAACAGATTCCGAAATACGGCACTTTCCTCGTACGCGCAAAAGTGGCCGCTTTGATTTTGCCTTCAGAACCGCGTTCGCCAAAGCCGCCTGGAACCAGAATACCATGCACGCCTTCGAGATAAGGTGATGGATCTTCTTTCTCGAATATCTCCGATTCAATCCATTCAACATTGACCTTCACCTTATTGGCAATGCCACCATGAACCAATGCTTCTTTGAGAGATTTATAAGCATCAAGCAGACCGGTATATTTGCCCACCACTGCAATGTTCACTTCACCCTCTGGGTGAATGATGCGATTTTGAATTTCATCCCATTTGGAAAGATCAGGCGCTTTAGCATTGGTGATGCCAAAACATTCCAACACCACATCGTCAAGGCCCTCAGCGTGATAAGCGCGTGGCACATCATAGATATTGGCAACGTCTAAGGCTTGGATCACAGCAGAAGGCCGCACGTTGCAGAATTGTGCGATCTTCTTTCTCTCATTGATTGGAATTTCACGGTCTGCGCGGCACAGCAAAATGTCTGGCTGAATGCCGATCGAGCGCAGTTCTTTGACGGAATGTTGCGTTGGCTTGGTTTTCAATTCACCAGCGGTAGGGATGTAAGGCAGTAGCGTGAGGTGCATGAAGATGCACGTTCCGCGCGGTTGATCTTGGCCAAATTGTCGAATGGCTTCAAAGAAAGGTAAGCCTTCAATGTCACCAACCGTTCCGCCAATTTCAACGAGCACAAAATCAAATCCTTCGTTGCCGAGGCCAATGAAGTCTTTGATCGCATCAGTTACATGCGGGATCACTTGAACTGTACCACCAAGATAATCGCCGCGGCGTTCTTTGGCGATGATGTCCTGATAAATCTTGCCAGTGGTGATGTTATCAAACTTATTGGCATGGCGTCCGGTGAAGCGCTCATAATGCCCAAGATCAAGATCAGTCTCGGCACCATCGTCAGTCACAAAAACTTCGCCATGTTGATAAGGGCTCATCGTGCCCGGATCGACATTCAAATAGGGATCAAGTTTTTTAAGCCGTGCCTTATAGCCACGCGCTTGCAACAACGCGCCCAAAGCCGCTGATGCCAAGCCCTTACCAAGTGAGGAAACCACGCCGCCAGTTATGAAGATATATCGCGCCATGGGAGCCGAACCTAACAAGTGCCCGCGATGATTCGTAGTAATAAATCATCTGGTGGCGAAAATTCTGTGGAGTTATGTGAAACCATTATGGTTTCACGAGCGTTCATTGATTTGTTGGCACGGCAGGTTTGCCGCCATCAAGGTTTGGCAATACATCAGAACCTGTGGCTGGAGCCGCAGGTGTTCCCTTGGCCACAACGCCGTCAACCTCATTGGATT
>DATCEN010000195.1:0-5907 GCA_036510015.1 Aestuariivirga sp. | reverse complement strand
GCATCAGCCAGAATGATTCAATTCCCATCAATGAGTTTCCGCCGATTTTAATCAAGGCAGTTTTGGCCACCGAAGATGCGCGGTTTTACGAACATATGGGCATCGACGTTGTTGGCACCTTGCGCGCCATTGTTCACAATTCGCGTGGCGGCTCAAAGCAAGGTGGTTCATCCATCACGCAGCAAGTTGTGAAGAACCTTTTGCTCACGCCTGAAAAAACTTATCAGCGCAAAGTGCATGAGGCGTTCTTGGCGCTGTGGACGGAACAACGCCTGAGCAAGAATGAAATTCTGAAATTATATCTTGATCGCTCATATCTTGGCGGTGGCAACTATGGCGTTGAGGCCGCCTCACAGTTTTATTTCGGCAAGTCAGTGCGCGATATAAACTTGCCCGAAGCAGCGGTGCTGGCTGGCCTGTTCAAAGCCCCCACACAATATGCGCCCAGCGCCAATTTAGAAGCATCTCGCGCGCGCACCGATGTTGTGTTATACCGCATGTTGGATGCAGGCTACATCACCCAAGGCGAATTGCTGCAAGCCGAGCGTAATCCAGCTCAAATTGTTCAGCAGGATATTCTCGCAAGCCCTAACTGGTATTTGGATTGGGCCTATCAAAATGCGCTAGAAGTTCTCGACCGCCAAAACTTGAAGGGCGAATATGTGGTGGAAGTCAAAACCACCATGGACAAGCGCGTGCAAGATGCTTCGCAGGCCATTCTCGATGATGTGGTGGATAATATCGGTCCGAAAAGCAACTTCGAACAGGCCGCATCAATCACCATGGCACCAGACGGCGCAGTGAAGGCCATTGTGGGTGGTCGCAATTATGAAGACAGCCAGTTCAACCGCGCAACCACGGCGCGCCGCCAAGTGGGTTCATCCTTCAAGCCCTTCGTTTATCTCACAGCACTTGAGCATGGTTATACGCCTGATACCATGGTGGAAGATGGCCCGGTTTGCGTGGGCGATTGGTGTGTGCATAATTTTAATTCGGAATCTTTCGGCCGTGTGCCGTTGTGGGTGGCTCTCACTCATTCCATCAACACAGTTGCGGTGAAATTGATGTTGGATGTGGGCCGCAAAAATGTTGAGGCCACAGCGCATCGTTTAGGCGTTGCCGGGCCCATCGACCAATATCCAACCATGGCCATTGGCACCAGCGCACTCACTTTGATGGATATGACAACCGGCTATGCCAGCATTGCGGCTGACGGCAAATTGGCGCGGCCTTACGCGGTGCAAGAAATCCGCCGCCCCAATGGTGATTTGCTTTACAGCCATGCCGCCAATGAAAAGGACGCGCCTCAAGTTGATCCTGCCAACAAGGTTGAACAGCTAATCCCCATGATGCACCAAGTGGTGATGCAAGGCACTGCAACGCGCGCCAAGTTGGATTATGAACCAGTTGCTGGCAAAACCGGCACCAATGCCAATTTCCGCGATGCATGGTTTCTTGGCTTTTCAGCCCATAACGTAACCGGCGTTTGGGTGGGCAATGATGATAACAGCTCAATGGATTCGAGCAGAGGAAGTGCTGTTACTGGCGGCCTTGTTCCAGCGCCCGCTTGGAAGCGCATCATGGATGTGGCCGAGTTTGGCTTGAAGCCAGCAGGCCTGCCCGGTGTGCCAATGGATGCAAGCTGGAAGCCAGCCTTGACCGCGCTGAATGACCCAGCCCTGGTTGGCATTATTGCTGGGGCCACACAAGGCCCGGTGCTGGCTGCTGCCCCTTCTGGCCCGGTCATTCCTGATGCTGAGGCCACTGCAGCAATAGCTGATGATGCCGACACGGCGGATCCGCAATCACGCGAAGTTTTGAATGGGATGCTGGATCTGTTTCAAAATGGTGCCGCGCCAAATGCTTCTGCATCTGGCATTGATGCGGCCAAGCTGCACAAAGCCCACACCGTTTCAGCGCCAAAACAACAGCGCTCACGAAGTTTCTTTGATTTGCTTTTCGGTAGAAGCCAATAAATCAGCTGGGCTGTTTCATTCGGGCAATGGTTGGGCTATGGCTCACAGCGCATTCGAATTTAAGGGGGCGTATTCCGCCACATGAGATTATCTTTCGGCGCAGCATTTTTGGTGGCGGGTATTGCGGCTGGCTATATTACTGGTCTTCAAGCTTTACTGCGTTCTGGCACTGTCTCTGTGCCGGGCAACAGCAAATGGCTGCAAGAATTGGTTAGTCCCAAAGACCCTTACGCAATTTACGCCGTGGGCCATTTCGAGGAGCAAGGCGCATTGCCGCCGCCCCGCGAAAGCCGGTTGTTTTCGCGCGATAGCGACGAAGATGGCAAATCATTGCGCGGCGAATGCACCTATCTGTTGAGCGGCACAGCGCCTGCTGCGCGGTGGTGGGCAGTGTCGGTTGCGCCAGCCGGAGCGATGGCTGATGCAGTTTCAACAAATGCTGCGGATGTTATCATCACCGGCGATGACCGCCTCAACATCACCCTATCGCACCGCACGGCTGCGGGAAACTGGTTGGCCATGCCAGATGCAACCAATGTAAAAGTGACACTGGCGCTGCATGAACCATACGATAAAAATATAAAAGGCTCTGCCAGTCTGCCAGTTTTGACCAAGGTGAATTGCGAATGATCGGGCGCATGTTCTGGCTCGTCACGGCCTTGTTTGCAGGCATTGCCGCGCATTTGGCAACAATTCTTTACGCGCCCGGCTTAACGTTTGAACGCAAACTCGATGTCATCGCAACGGGCCACAAACCCAATAGCTTTTTCCTGATGACGCCAAACACGCAAGCCGGATTTCTGCCAACTTCCACCGCCGAAGACATCGTGGGCCTGTGCTTGATTGATCTTTCAAAAGGCAAAGTGGTAATCGATGCGCATGTGCCGCAAAGCTTTTGGAACTTTTCAATTTACGGCAGCTCTGGCCAGCAGATTTATGACATCAATGATGTGGAAGCAGGCGCAGACTCATTCAGCGTTGAACTGACCAAGGCCAAAAGCCTGATTGAACAGGTGCGCAGTAACGCTGATCCTGACGATGCCGGGAAAATTGCCAACAGCGGCTGGCATGCTGAAGTGCCGGGCGAGCGAGCATTGGCCGTATTATGGTTTCCGGTGCGCGATCAAACCCAGCGCAAAACTTTAGAAGATGAAGTGAAGCAGACAAATTGTAATGGGAATTGATAGACGAGATTTCCTCGTTTCGGTTTCCCCGCGCCCGTCATTCCCGCAAAAGTGTCCCACTTCGTCATTCCCGCGAAAGCGGGAATCTGTGTTTATGTTCAAAACAGAGATTCCCGCTTTCGTGGGCATGACGATATAGTGAACTATGAGCACGACAGAAAAGCATCCGGCGGTTTACATTCTTTGTAGTCGTAAATATGGCGCACTTTATATTGGTGTCACCTCAGCACTTTGGAACAGAGTTGCCACTCACAAAGACGGCAGTGTCGTAGGTTTTACGAATAAATACCGAGCGCATCATTTGGTATGGTACGAACATCACCATTCTATGGAGAGTGCCATAAAACGCGAAAAGCAACTTAAGAAGTGGAACAGAGCTTGGAAAATCGAGTTGATTGAAAAGTTCAATTCATCGTGGAACGATTTACATAATGAAATTGATTACGATGGAACCTTAGTGCGCCTAAAAGAATAAGAATAATCTCTTGTTCTCGCAAAAGCCTCCACTTCGTCATTCCCTCGGAAGCAGGAATCTGCGTTTATATTCAAAACAGAGATGCCCACTTTCGTGGGCATGACGGCTGAGGGATGGGTGCTGCAAAGTCAGTTGCGCTCTTGGTGCTACTCCAATTCAGCCGCTGTTGCCTGATTGTTGAGAGACGGAAGCCTGCGGCTTGAACGTGGTGTTGCCTGTGCGATCATGTCATCAGTCAGGCGCTCAATCCTCACACCGTGAAAAATCACAATCTCGGCACTTACACCCTCGGGCAATTGGCGCGGGGTGCGGTTACTATTTCTGTCAGCCAGTAGAATCACGTTGCTCATGATTGCCTTACTCAGTCGTTGCGTAAAACTAAGACTGTTAAGGTTAACAATGCACTAATGCGGCAAGGCTCAAATTACTTTTAAATCCGCCAGTCCGGTGCGGTCTTCAATCTCCACCAGCCAAAGATCAGCGTCAGATTTGAGTTGCCGATCAAATAACTGTTGCACATCAGACCAAGGCACAGGTGCGGCAAATGATTTGGCGAATTGGCGCTGGCCTTCATCATCATGTGATGGGCCTGGTGGCGGTTCCAACAAATCATAACTGCCATTGAGATGATTGATGGCGACATAAACAGCACCCGCTTCATCCGCGCCAGATTTCACCACAGCGCCGAATTTACCTTCGCCTTGGCAGCGGCGCAGCAAAGCTTCAACCCAGAGCCTGGATTTGAGGTGCTGTGTCATTGGTCTATTCTCTTACCAAGGCTGAGCACATTTTGGCGCTCATAACCCAGGGCCTCATAGATAGCGGCGACCTTTTCATTTTCGCTGCGCACCAGGAGATTTATTTTCCACACACCGCTCTGGCGCAACCAGTTTTCGGCTGCCTCATGGAGTTTGCGGGCAAGACCCTGCCCCTGATGCGAAGGTGTTACGCCAAAATAATATAGCGCCCCACGGTGGCCATCATGGCCGAGCATTACGGCGCCCAAAATATCACCCGCATCCTCAAGCACAAGAATTGTTGAGGATGGGCCATCTATTGCAAAGGCAATGTCTTTGGCTGGGTCGTTCCACGGCCGGGTTAAGCCGCACTCATTCCACAAAGCAATAACGGCGCTTTTATCGCCGGGCTTAAATTGCCGAATAATCACTTTTTGATTCCAGCCCCGGTCAAGCCATTCGCTTCTGCTACGGCAATAGCAGAAATATTCATCACGCCGCGCGCCGTGACTGAGCCGGTGAGAATATGTGCAGGCTTTCTGGTACCCAGCAAGATTGGGCCCACAGCCAGAGAGTCACCAAACACTTTGATCGCCTGATATGCGATGTTAGCGGAGGATAAATCCGGCATCACCAAAAGATTGGCTTCACCTTTCAGCTGCGAATGTTGCAATTTCTTTTCGCGCACTTCTTCAATCAGCGCGGTGTTGAGGCGCATCTCACCATCAATTTCCAATTTCGGCTGTTGCATGCGGATGAGGCTGAGAGCGTTTTGCATTTTAGTGGCTGGAGCAGATTCATGATCGCCAAAATCAGAATGCGAAACCAGAGCCACTTTGGCAGAAATGCCAAAACGTTTTAAATGTTCAACACAAAGCTTCACGGTTTCGGCAATGGCTTCTGGCGATGGTTGAAGTTGCACATGCGTGTCGGCCAAAAATACAATGCCACGCGAGGTTATCATCAAACTCATCGCGGAAAATTCTTTCACGCCAGGAGCCAGGCCGATAATATCTTGAATGACGCGCAATTTGGAGCGGTAGCGCCCTTCAAGACCGCAGATCATGGCATCAGCATCGCCGCGGTGCAAAGCAAGAGCCGCAATCACCGTTGTATTGGTGCGCACCAAGGCGCGCGCGGCGTCCAGTGTCACGCCCTTGCGGCCTGCAACGTCAACATAACTCTGCACATAATCACGGTAACGCGGATCATCTTCTGGATTAGTGATTTGAAAATCCTTGCCCGGTATAATTGATAGGCCATAGCGTTTCAGGCGTTGATCAATCACTGCTGGGCGGCCGACCAATATGGGTTTGGCCATTTGTTCTTCAATCAGGGCCTGTGCAGCACGAAGCACGCGTTCATCCTCACCATCGGCATAGATCACGCGAACCGGGGCCTTGCGCGCGATGTGATAAATCTCGCGCATGATGAAGCCGGATTTGAACACAAAACGTTGCAACTTGTCTGCATAAGCATCCATATCGGCAATGGGACGGGTGGCCACGCCAGTATCCATCGCAGCTTTGGCCACG
>DATCEN010000194.1:0-2170 GCA_036510015.1 Aestuariivirga sp. | reverse complement strand
ACTCCGCCGCATGACGGACTGCGCCGTCTTTGGTTGAACGATAGGTGTATTGATCAATGCGCGCCTCAATCACTGGGCGGAAATGCGTGATGAGGCCTTGGATCGGCCAGGCTGCTGCATCGCCCAGCGCGCAGATGGTGTGGCCTTCGATTTGCTTCGTCACATCCAGCAGCATATCGATCTCACGCTTTTCGGCGCGACCTTCGACCATGCGGGTCATCACGCGCCACATCCAACCTGTGCCTTCGCGGCACGGAGTGCATTGGCCACAAGACTCATGCATGTAAAATTTTGAAATACGCGCAATGGCTTTGATGATATCAGTAGACTTATCCATCACGATCACAGCCGCCGTGCCGAGGCCAGAGCGCAGTTTTGAAAGTGAATCGAAATCCAATGGTGTGTCGATGATTTGAGCCGCTGGTACCATGCGCACTGACGAGCCACCGGGGATCACTGCGAGGAGATTATCCCAACCGCCGCGAATACCGCCGCAATGCTTGTCGATCAACTCGCGGAAAGTGATGCCCAGTTCTTCTTCCACGTTGCAAGGTGTGTTCACATGGCCAGAAATGCAGAATAATTTTGTGCCAACATTGTTAGGGCGGCCCATCGAGTTAAACCACGTTGCACCACGGCGCAAAATCGTTCCCGCCACAGCAATTGATTCAACATTGTTCACTGTGGTTGGCGCACCATAAAGACCGACGTTGGCGGGGAATGGCGGCTTCATGCGCGGCAGGCCTTTTTTGCCTTCCAAGCTCTCCAGCATCCCGGTTTCTTCGCCGCAAATATAAGCGCCCGCACCATGGGTGACGTAAAGATCAAAGTCCCAACCGTTAACATTGTTCTTGCCGATCAGGCGGGCCTCATAGGCTTGGTCAATAGCAGCCTGAAGGTGTTCACGCTCGCGCACATATTCGCCGCGCACATAAATATAACCCACGTTGCAGGCCATACCCATGCCTGCCAACAAACAGCCCTCGACCAGCAAATGCGGATCATGACGCATGATCTCACGGTCTTTGCAGGTGCCGGGCTCAGATTCATCCGCGTTCACCACCAGATAATGCGGACGTTCACCCACCACCTTGGGCATGAAGCTCCACTTCAATCCGGTTGGGAAGCCAGCACCACCACGGCCACGCAGGCCAGAGGCTTTCACTTCATTCACAATCCAATCGCGACCCTTGTCGATGAAGGATTTGGTATCCACCCAACAGCCGCGTTGTTTGGCACCTTCAAGGCCCCAATCATGCAGGCCGTATAGGTTAGTAAAAATGCGGTCTTTGTCAGCGAGCATGTTATTTCTTTCCCGCTTTGGTAAGCTTTTTGGCTTGCTTCACCCATTCATCACGCTTGATGCGGCCATGGAAGCCTTTGAGTAGTGCATCAACATGGGCAAGGTCTGCAGCTGACCATGAAGCGATTTGATCGAAGTGCCACACGCCAGTTTTGTGTAACAGCTTTTCGAATACTGGGCCAATACCATCAATGCGCTTTAGGTCATCGCTTTTGCCGTGGCGCGGCTTTTTTAGAAGCTCTGGGCCGGTGGATATTTGTTTAGCTTCGAGCTTACTTTCAACCTTAGCAACACGGGCCACTACTGGCGCATTCACCGGAGCTGCTGGTGCGGGCGCGGCAGTTGCAGGAACCACAGCAGGTGGCGGAGGTGGCGGTGCTTCCACGCGCTTATATGTGCGTTGCTTGTTATAGAGTGACTTGTCAGTGAGCGAAGTTGCCCCAGTGATAGCCATTGAGAATTGGCGGCCATTTTGTGGGCCGGGTTTGACCGGACGACCAGCTTGGAAATCGTCAATGATTTTACTCAAAATTGCAGGTGTGAGGTCTTCGTAGGTGTCTTTCACAATCTGAATCATCGGGGCGTTCACGCAAGCGCCGAGGCATTCCACCTCTTCCCAGCTCATTGAACCATCAGCGTTCAAATGATGTGGCTCTGGGTGGATTTTGCTTTTGCAAACGTCGATCAAATCTTCGGCCCCGCGCAATTGACAAGGCGTTGTGCCGCACACTTGGATGTGCGCTTTGCGGCCAACAGGCGAGAGATGGAACATGGTATAGAAGGTGGCCACTTCCAACACGCGAATATAGGCCATGTCCAGCATCCGGCCGACATATTCAATCGCCGGACGAGTCAACCAACCATCTT
>DATCEN010000193.1:0-5713 GCA_036510015.1 Aestuariivirga sp. | reverse complement strand
CAGGATCAAGATGAAAATGCCCGGCCCGCGCCATCCGGCTTTTCATGCCGATCAAATGGCCCTCGCCGGACACCCGATCACCCACTTTCACGGTGCGAACATGCGTGCCAACTTCTGCCACCACGCCTGCAAATTCATGGCCCACCACCATGGGAACAGGAATGGTTTTCTGCGCCCATTCATCCCATTTCCAAATGTGGAGATCAGTGCCGCAAATGCCGGTTTTGGCCACCTTGATCAGAATATCATCGGTGCCGATTTCGGGTTTTGGCTCGTCACGCATCACGAGGCCTTCGGCGCGTTCCGCTTTGACAAGAGCTTTCATGAAATTACTCCAAGTTTACGGCCCACTTTTGTGAAGGCGGCTGCCGCTGCTTCAACATCGGCCGGGGTGTGTGCCGCTGACATTTGTGTGCGAATGCGGGCCTTGCCCTGCGGCACCACAGGAAAGAAAAAGCCCGTGACATAGATGCCTTCATCATAAAGCGTCTTCGCCATGTCTTGTGCGAGTTTGGCATCGCCAAGCATGACGGGGATGATGGGGTGCTCGCCCGTTAGCAAATTGAATCCCGCCGCACTCATCAGTGTGCGGAAGGTTCGGGCATTGTCAAACAATCGCAGGCGCAAATCATGGCCCATCTTTGTTATGTCGATGGCTTTCAGACTGGCAGCCACGATGGGCGGCGACAATGAATTAGAAAACAGATAGGGCCGCGCGCGCTGGCGCATCAAATCCACAACCTGCCCTGACGCCGCGATATAGCCGCCTGCTGATCCGCCCAATGCCTTTCCCAAAGTGCCAGTGAGAATATCCACTTTCACGCCAGCGCGTTGCGGCGTGCCTCGCCCCTGCGGGCCGATAAAGCCCGTGGCATGGCAATCATCCACCAAAATGAGCGCATCATATTTATCGGCCAGGGCACGAATGGATTTCAATTCCGCAAAAGTTCCATCCATGGAAAACACGCCGTCCGTGGCGATCACGACGCGCCTAGCATTTGCTGCTCGCGCTTCCTTCAGCCGCACTTCCAAATCATTCATATCATTATTTGCATAGCGATAACGTTTGGCCTTGGAGAGCCTGATGCCATCAATGATCGAGGCATGGTTGAGTGCGTCAGATACAATTGCATCCTGCTCACCGAACAATGGCTCAAACACCGCGCCATTGGCGTCAAAACAGGAGGCAAACAGAATAGCGCTTTCCATTCCAAGGTAGTTTGCGAGTCGTTCCTCTAATTGATGATGTAAATCTGTCGTGCCACAGATGAAGCGCACCGAGGCCATGCCAAAGCCATGGCTGTCCAACGCTTCTTTCGCAGCGGCAACGAGAGCGGGATGATTGGCTAGGCCGAGATAATTGTTAGCGCAGAAATTCAGAACCTCGCGCCCGCCTGTCACATTGATATGGGCCGATTGGGAGGAGATTATTTCGCGTTCCACCTTCCAGAGTGATTGCGCGCGGATGGATTGAAGTTCTTCGGCAAGTGACGCAGTAAAGGCGCTCATCGGCAACTCCATTATGTTCGTTTAGTCCTATCGAATACAGCTAAGCCGCGCTAATCCTTGACCGGCACCACATAATTCAGCGGCATGCGTCCGCCATCCACATAAATGACTTGGCCTGAAATATAACTAGCTTCATCACTGGCCAGAAACGCCGCCACGCTGGCAATCTCTGAGGCCTCGCCCACCCTGCCCAACGGCGTGCGTGATAAAACGCGGTTCATCGCTGCCTTGTCACTGGCCACGCCTTTCAACATATCGGTCATGATAGAGCCTGGCCCAATGGCGTTGACGCGGATGCCATGCGGGGCCAGTGCCAGTGCTGCAACTTTGGTGAGTTGGCGCACCCCGCCCTTACTCATCGTATAAGGCGCAATGACGGGGATAGCCAGAGTGTCATTGACTGAAGACATATTCACAATGCTGCCAGCTTTACGCCCGCTCGCCACCTGTTTCACCATTTCGCGCGCGCAAGTCTGGGCCATGAGGAATGAACCTTTGAGGTTGACCCCAATCACTTTGTCAAATTGATCTTCGGTGATTTCCAAAAAATCCCCAGCAATGGAAATGCCGGCGTTGTTGACCAGAATATCTACCGCGCCGTGAAGTTTAACAGTGGCAGCCACGAGGGCCTGCACATCAGCAGATTTAGAAACATCACAATGCTGATAATGCGCCTTCAGTTTTTGCGCCTCAGTTTGGCCTTCGGCGTCCAACACATCCGACATAACGACTTTCGCGCCCTGCTTGGCAAATTCTTCCGCTATGGCAAGGCCAATGCCACGCGCAGCGCCGGTGATGATGGCAACTCGGTCTTTCAGTTTCATGGATGTCTCTTTCAATAATTATCAGCGGGCGCAACACCGCGTGCAAACATTGCAATGACTAAAGCGGCCACCACCGTCAAGCCCATGCCGATTTGCAGAGTTGAAATCTGTGCAACAAATCCAATGAGCGGTGGCCCAGCAAGAAACCCAGCATAACCCATCGACACAACAGCTGCGATGCCGCGCCCCGGAGCATCTGGCTCCAACCTGCCACCGCCTGCAAATAACACCGGCGCCAAATTACCAATGCCAATGCCGCCCAGTGCAAAGCCTAAAAAGCTCATCCAAGCCGAGGGTGCAACCAGTGCCGCAGCCATTCCAACTGCTGCCAGTACAGCACTCACCACCATAAGATTCACCGCACCAAACCTTTTGCGTGAAGTGTCACCGAGAAAGCGTGACGCTGCCATGCCGGTTTGATAGCAGCCAAAACCAACCGCAGCATAGCTTGCATCAATGGTAAATTTCTGCCGCATCAAAATAGCAGCCCAATCCGAAACTGAACCTTCAATCATCAATGCCAGAAAGCATAAAGCGCCAAGGCCAATGGTGGCTTTGGTGGGCCAACCAAAATGCGATTCAGAAAGGCCTTTATCAATCGTGGTAGGCAACAAATTCATGCACATGGAAATGTGGAGCACGATAAAAAACGCAGTAAAAATTAACGCCTGTGAAAGCGGTCCGACCAACTCAAGCAGCCACGCACCGCTAAATGCACCTATCATTGCGCCAACACTAAAGGCTGCATGAAGGCCCGAAATAATTGGCCTGCCCAAAGCTTTTTCAACCGCCAATCCATGTGCATTCATGGCAACATCCATTGTCCCCATGCCCAGCCCCATAGCAAGCCCTCCCGCCATAAATAGCGGCAGGGTTGGCGCAGTCACCGGCCCTAAAAATCCAATACCAAATATCAGACCGCCAAAGAGCGTGATGCGAGCACTGCCGAAACGATTGATCAATGCGCCTGCAAAAGGCATGGAGATGACTGCCCCTACTGCAATCGCCAGCAAGCCCAAACCAAACACCGCCGGCCCCACGCCGAGGCGATCTTTAGCCAAGGGCACATGCGGCACCCATGCCCCAATGATTAACCCAGCCTGAAGAAAAATGCTAAAAACTGCCCAACGCGCGCGCGCCGGAGAAATTTGAGAATCTAATATCATGCGATGAGTGTTGCAGAAGGTGCAATGCACATCAACTGCTGCTAAGCAAACCGCAGATGACAATCGCTCCCACCTCTAAATATGCCGTCACCTTTATTTTCATAACAGTGCTGCTTGACATGGTGGGTTTTGGCTTAATCATTCCGGTTCAACCCGCGTTGATTTCACAGATAGCCCACACGGACGTGGCCCACGCCGCCCAAATTGGCGGCTTGCTCTATGGCGCATTCTCTTTAGCGCAGTTTCTTTTTGGCCCAACACTAGGCAACCTCTCAGACGCTTACGGCCGCAGGCCACTGCTATTGATTGCCGTGTTTGGCTTAGGCTGTGACTATCTCATCGTGGCACTTGCCCCCACCATCACTTGGCTCTTTGTTGGCCGCATCCTTTCTGGGGTTTGCGGTGCCTCCTATGTCATCGCCAATGCCTATATTGCCGACGTCACCAAGCCACAAGACCGCGCCAAGGCATTCGGATTTCTCGGCGCTGCCTTCGGCTTAGGCTTTGTCATCGGCCCAGTGATTGGCGGCTTGCTCGGCGCCTTCGGACCTCGCGTGCCATTCTTTGCTGCGGCTGCAATTTCGTTGATCAATTTTGTCTACGGCTATTTCATCTTGCCAGAAACGCTCGCCAATGAAAATCGCCGCAGCTTTAAATGGTCACGCGCCAACCCGTTGGGCGCATTGAAAATCTTCCGCCAATATAAGCAAGTCATGCCGCTATGTATTTTGCTGGGCCTGTTTTTCTTTGCAACATCTGTCTATCCTGCCACTTGGCCATTTTGGGCCACGGCGAAATTCGGCTGGGGCTCAGGATTGATTGGTTTAACCTTAGCCGCCTTTGGATCGGCGATGGCCTTCACACAAGGCTTTCTAACTGGGCCTTTGGTCAAGCGCTTTGGCGAACGAAATTTAGTTTTCGTTGGTTTTGCCGGCGCGATGTTTGCTGCCATTGCCTTCAGTCTTGCACCAAGCCTAATTTTTGTTTTGGCCATTCTGATCGTCAACGCACCAGAAGGCTTTGTGAACCCGATGGTGTCTGCCATTCTGTCCAAGGCTGTGCCTGAAAACGCACAAGGCGAGTTGCAGGGTGGGCTATCTTCGATCATGAACATTGCCTCGATGGCTGGTACTGTTTTCTTCTCACTGGCCTTTAGCTATTTTATGAGACCCAACCCCTATGTGGTTTCTCCCAGTGCGGGTTTCATAATCGCCGCTGGATTATTTCTCATGGGGCTGATCTATTTCGCATTGCTGACGCGGCGGCCCATCACTTAACTGGCCTGCCTGATACCCACAAAAGTGCCCGAGCTTTTTCAGATATCGGCGTAAATCTCGAGCACGTTGCCGTCCGGATCACGGAAGAATAATGTGCGATGTCCCCACGGCTGATTGGTCGGAGGAAACTCAATCTTGACACCGGCACTCTCCAAGTCTTTGGCGCAGGCGTCTACTTCGGCAGGTGTGACACGAAAGGCAAGTTGCGCGGACAGGGCTCCCTGCGGCGTTGGGGTGTCGTTGAACATCAAGCCACGCTCCGTGAGGGTCAAAAGGTTTGCTCCCACACGATAGGCCACCCATTGTGGCCCAAGCTCATTGTGAACTGGAAACTGCATGACCTTCTCATAAAATTGCCGCATGGCCGGCATGTCCCTGGCGAATATGATTGTATAATCCAAGTTTCGGATTTGCCGTAAAGCGCTCATCGATGATCCTTCCTTAAAACCAAACCGTCACCCACTATCGGATGCCCGTATTCTTCAATTGGCCACATCGCAGAAGCGGTAGGCAAAGTCCTTTTATAGGGGTATCATACTGGTACAATATGAGCGATAATACTGGTACAGATACTACCAGTCAGGAGCGAAATTTGGTCTTGCAGAATTCTACTGAAAAATCCCGCGAGCTCAGTATTTTTCTGAGAGCGATGCGAGACCGGGCTGTGCCGAAACGCGTCCCGAAGAATACGCGCCGCCGACGCGCCCCAGGGCTGTTGCGCGAAGAGGTTGCCGAAGTTGCCGGCATCAGTGCCACTTGGTACACATGGTTGGAGCAAGGCCGACCGATTAAGCCCTCCATGTATGCCCTGCAGGGCATTGCTCGGGCCTTGTCGCTAACTCCGATCGAGCGGCAGCATCTTTTCTTTCTGGCCCGCACGGATTTAGATTTGCTGCGAGAAAAAGAGTTGCCCGAGGACGTGAGGCCAATGGCCACC
>DATCEN010000192.1:0-2700 GCA_036510015.1 Aestuariivirga sp. | reverse complement strand
TGGGATATTGCTCTGTCACAATCAAAGGTAAATCGAGTTTCTCAGCCACGCGCAAAAGCAACTCGCATTGTTCAATCACGCGCTCAAATTCGTGAATGGCAGGCAGCAAGCGCTCTTGCATATCCACCATCAATAGGCATGAACGAGCCGCTTCAATCAGCATTTATTTCCCCTGATACTTTGAGGCCGAAGGCATATGCCTCCGCCACTTCTTTTAATTGTTCAAACCGGCCCGAAGCGCCGCCATGGCCAGCCGTCATCACGGTTTTAAGCAGCAGCAGATTGCCATCGGTTTTCAGTCCGCGCAACTTTGCTACCCATTTGGCTGGTTCCCAATAGGTAACACGCGGATCGGTTAACCCGCCGACCGCCAGAATATGCGGATAGTTCTGGGCTGAAACATTATCCACCGGCGAATAGGCGGCAATGTTTTCATAAGCCTTTTTATCAGAAATGGGGTTGCCCCATTCGGGCCACTCAGGCGGGGTGAGGGGCAGCGTGTCATCCAACATGGTGGTGAGCACATCGACAAACGGCACCTCAGCGATAATGCCGCGCCAAAGTTCTGGTGACATATTGGCAATGGCCCCCATCAACATGCCACCAGCGCTGCCACCTTGCGCAATGATGTGTCCCTGTGATGTGAATTTCTGCGCGATCAAATAGCGCGCCGAAGCAATGAAATCCTTAAACGTGTTTTGCTTTTTCTCTAGCTTGCCATTTTGATACCACTGCCGACCTTTTTCTTGCCCGCCGCGCACATGCGCAATCGCGTAAACAAAGCCACGATCAACCAGCGAAAGTATGGCACTGTTGAAACCTGCCGGCATTGACATACCGTAAGAGCCATAACCATAAAGCCACAATGGCGCTGTGCCATCTAATTTGGTTGTCTTGCGGTAAAGCAGCGTGATGGGGATCAACGCGCCATCATGGGCAGGTGCTGAAACACGTCGCGCCACATAGTCCGCCGGATTATGCCCCGATGGAATGATCTGGGTTTTACGCAAAACGCGTTCGCGTGTTTGCATGTTGTAATCGTAAACTTGCGATGGCGTCGTTGGCGATGAATATGTGAAACGCAGAGTCTCAGTATTGAACTCACGCATTTCGCCAAAACCCAGCGAATAGGCCTCTTCATCAAAAGAAATGGAATGTTCAGCGCCGCTTCGCATATCGCGTACCACAATTCGGGGCAGAGCATTTTCACGTTCTAAGCGCACGAGATAATTTTGAAACACACCAAATGCGACAAGAAAAATCCCAAGCCGATGCGGCACCAAGTCTTTCCAGTTTTCGAGAGCCGGATTGGCCAGCGGCGCTTGCACCAGCTTGTAGTCTTCTGCTCCACCCGCATTGGTGCGGATGATGAGGGTTTCTTGCCAATCTTGCACATCATATTCAATCTGGGCTGTGCGTGACACCACCAAACGCGGCTTGGATTTGGGCTTGGCCAAATCAATCAGCAAAACTTCAGAGGTTTCATGGTCATGAATGCTGATTGCAGCAAAGCGTTCAGAGGCAGTTGTCCCAACTGATGTGAAGCGGCCAGTATCTTTTTCATTATGTACCAGCTTGTCATCAGCTTGCTTTGTGCCAAGGTGGTGCAAATAGGTTTTCAACGGGCGGTGATGTTCGTCCTGCACCGTATAGAAAAAGCTTTTGCCATCGGCAGCCCAAGCCACATCGCCCGATGTGTTTTTCAACTTGTCACGCTTGTCTTTGCCAGTGGCCAAATCACGAATACGAAGCTCATAAAATTCTGAACCTTTGGCATCAGCGCCATAGGCCGCCAGCGTTTGATCTGGTGACAGATCGGGCGATTCCATGTGGAAATAATCGTGCCCCTTGGCCAGCGCATTGGCATCAAACATCAATTGCGCTTTGCCGCCCGCTTTTGATTGGCGATAATACAGGGGATATTGGCTGCCCTTGCGAAAACGCGTTTGATAAACCCACTCATCTTGTGGGGCCGGCACTGAACTATCATCGGCTTTAATGCGGCCTTTCATTTCTTTGAACAGCTGCTTTTGCAGAGCTTTTGTGTCCATCATGGCGGAATTGAAATAGCGGTTCTCCGCTTCCAAATAGCTGCGGATATCCTTCGGCAATTTGGCCGGGTTATGCATCACCTCTTGCCAGTTTGCGGCCTTCAGCCATTTATAGTCATCATGCTTTTTAAAACCGTGCCACGTCTCAACGGTAGGAACATGCTTGGCGATTGGACTCGTAGATTTTTGAACCGTCATTTTTCAGACTTGAATTTAAGTGCAACACCATTGATGCAATAGCGTAGGCCGGTTGGCTTCGGGCCATCGGGGAACACATGGCCAAGATGGGCATCACAATCGGCACAATGAACTTCGGTGCGCTTCACGAAAAATTTGCGGTCTGTAGAGGTGCCAATGGCTTCGGCTGAAGCTGGTGCATAAAAACTAGGCCAGCCTGTGCCAGAGTCAAACTTGGTATCGGATGGAAACACGGGCTTGCCGCAGCAAATGCAGTCGAACATGCCTTTGCGCTTCTCATCATTCAATAGGCTGGTGAAGGCACGCTCGGTGCCATGCTTGCGCGTAACTTGAAAGCTTTCGGGCGAAAGCTCTTTGCTCCACTCAGCATCGGTTTTTTCGATTTTAGCCATGATAGCACCTGATTTGAAACACGTGTTTAACCCGCCATTAACCATGCTGGCAACCTTAG